>JAITQQ010000112.1 GCA_031288855.1 Prevotellaceae bacterium | reverse complement strand
GTAGTCCACAAACACCCACACCGTGTCGCTCCATGGCTTCACCGTCGATGGTACGGTATTTTTACCCCAACCCACCTCGAACGTCACCGTGCCGGCATTTACCGCAAGGTTTGACACCGTCACGCCGTTCTGCGCCGGTAACATAATTGGGTACAGCAGCAATGCAACCCCTACGATTTGGATATTTTTAATAATTTTTGTCTTCATATTTTCACATTAAAGCACATTTGTTTTTCCGTTCCCCGTTAACCGTTCTCCGATAAAGAAAAGGGCCGCCAATTTACAACAGATGATATAAGTAAGACAGAAGAACTAATTAAATTAAATCGGCAGCCCTCTGGAAGTTAAGAGTTAAGAATTAAAATACATCATACTTCATACATCATACATTGAATTTATATTACATATATACAATAAAACCACACATCGCAAAAACACATTGCAACAAACACAAGAAGTGATTAAGAAATTAGGTTATTAAGAAACTCATAACTCATCATTCATAACTCATAACTAATTCTTAACTCAATAAAGTAGCGCGAGCCTGTAGAATAATTTACTCAATTTAGGTGGTCTAACGAAACCAGACATATTAAATAAATTAGGCCCACACCTGACTTTTTAACAATAAATAAACCGGATTTAAAAAGGAAAGCGTGGGCGCTAACTTTATTCGTCTAATATGTCATTTAGAAAATTCGTTAGTTTCCCAAATCAGAGTACTAAAAGCGAGCGCCAACACAAGTAGGAAAAAGAACGTATTACCTTTTCGGGGACAAATATAAACACAATTTTTCTAAATCCAATAAGATGGATGTTAAAATATGTTATAAAAATAAAAAAAGCGCCTCAATGCGCTTTTTTTTATTTATTATGCCGGTTATTCCGCTTTTTTGGCGGTTTTCTTTGCCGGCGTTTTCTTTTCGGCGGGGGCTTTTTTCTCCGCAGGCGCTTTCTTCGGTTTCGGCGCGGCGGCCACCGTTTCTTTTGCTTCCGCTACGGCTGTTTCCGCCACGTTTTCCGTTACATTTTCCACTTCTTTGGCCGGCGCAGGTGTGTCTGCTTTTTTCGAACGGCTGCGGCGCGTGCCCGCTTTTTTCGCAGCGGCTTTGCCTGAGGCAGCCAACGCAGCTTCGTTAAAGTCAACCAATTCTATCCGGGCCATGTCTGCGGCATCGCCGGCACGGAAGCCCAATTTCAGAATACGGGTATAACCACCGGGGCGTGCAGCGATTTTCGGCGCTACTTCGCGAAACAACTCCGACACGGCCGTCTTATCTTTCAAATAGCTGAACACGGTACGGCGCGAGTGGGTGGTGTCGTTCTTCGATTTCGTAATCAAAGGCTCTACATACACCCGCAGGGCTTTGGCTTTAGCCTGGGTGGTCTCAATACGTTTATGTAAAATCAGCGACGACGCCATGTTGGCCAACATGGCCTTGCGGTGTCCCGATTTCCGGCTTAAATGATTAAATTTCTTACTGTGTCTCATCGCTTCTTATTCTTTGTCTAATTTGTATTTGGAGATGTCCATGCCGAAACTCAGTTTCAGGCGTTCCAACAATGCATCCAATTCGGTCAACGATTTGCGCCCGAAGTTGCGGAACTTTAACAAATCGCTACGTTGGAATTTAACCAGTTCGCCCAATGTTTCCACTTCGGCGCTCTTGAGGCAATTGAGCGCCCGCACCGAGAGCTCCATGTCGGCCAGGCGGGTTTTCAGCAATTGGCGCATGCGCAGTGTTTCTTCGTCAAACTCGTCGTTGTTCGATTCTTCGGGGGCGTCAAAGGTGATCTTTTCGTCGGAAAAGAGCATGAAGTGATAAATCAATATTTTTGCCGCTTCCCGCAGGGCGTCTTTCGGATGGATAGAGCCGTCGGTAGTAATTTCCATCACCAACTTTTCGTAGTCGGTTTTCTGTTCCACCCGCCAGTTGTCCACGGCGTAATTCACGTTTACGATGGGCGTATGGATGGAGTCAATCGGAATCAAGCCAAACGGCGCATTTTCGGGTTTATTTTCTTCTGCGGGAACATATCCACGTCCCTTGCCGATGGTAAGCTCCACTTGCAGTTTTATGCCCGATTCTTTATGGCAGATGACCAACTCGGGATTCAACACTTTGAATGATGCAAGTTGCTTTGATATATCGCCGGCGGCAAACTGGTCCTGTCCGGTGATGGTGAGCGATATGTTTTCGCCGTCAACGCCCTCAACCATTCTTTTGAAGCGCACGCGCTTGAGGTTGAGTATGATTTCCACCACATTTTCGATTACGCCGGGAATAGTAGCAAATTCATGATCTACACCGGCTATTTTCACTGTAGTAATGGCATAACCTTCGAGCGACGACAGCAAGATGCGGCGCAGGGAATTGCCTATGGTAATACCGTAGTTCGGCTCCAAAGGGCGGAATTCAAAGCGGCCGAAGGTGTCGGTAGCTTCGAGAAGTATTACTTTATCGGGTTTTTGAAATGCTAATATTGCCATAATATGATAATAAAAAAGATTACTATTGGAGACTATTTCGAGTACAATTCCACGATCAACTGTTCGTTGATGTTTTCCGGAATTTCGGTGCGTTCGGGCAGGTTTACGAATTTGCCTGTGAGCGTGCCGCCATCCCATTCCAACCAGGGATATTTGCTACCGGTGCGGCCTGCAAGCTGGTCTTGGATGACTTCCAATGCTTGTGAACGTTCGCGCACACCTACCGTGTCGCCGGGTTTAATAATGGCTGAAGGAATGTTGCACGTTTTTCCGTTTACCACGATGTGGCGGTGGGT
>JAITQQ010000115.1 GCA_031288855.1 Prevotellaceae bacterium | reverse complement strand
TATTGAACAACTGTATGGTGTTGCGGGTTGTAATTTCTTCTACTTCTTCTTTCGTGCATCCTTTTAATTCCGCTACCTTAGCCACGATATAGCTTAAATAACCGCTCTCGTTGCGGTGACCGCGAAAGGGCACAGGGGACAGCCACGGCGCATCGGTTTCAAGAATAATATCGCCAAGTTCGCTATGCTGCACCACGTTTGCGAGTTCTGCCTTTTTAAACGTCACTACCCCGCCGACGCCTATTTTGAAATGGCCGTACTGCCGGATGCGGTTAAATATTTCCGCAGTCCCCGAGAACGCATGAAAGACGCCGCGCAGCGGCAATCCTTTGACTTTGTCGAGCACGTCGAATAACAAATCAAACGCTTCGCGGATATGAATAATAAGCGGCAGGTTGTATTGTACGGAAAGGCGCATCTGCGTTTCAAAAGCAAGGCATTGTTCGGCCACAAAGTCCTTGCTGTGGTAGAGGTCTAAGCCTGTTTCGCCCACAGCCACAAAGCCCGGTTTCTTCAGTTGGTTTTCCATGAATGCAATTTCATTTTGCCAGTCGTGCCGCACGTCGGTGGGATGCAGCCCCACACAAGGGAAGCAAAGGCCTGGATAGCGGCGCACCACATCCATCATGGGCTCGAAAGATGCTTTGTCCACGCCGGGAATGATGAATTTGTGCACGTTTGCCGCTTGCGCACGCGCCATCACCTCGTTCAAATCGGCTGCAAAGTCATCTACATATAAATGTACGTGGGAGTCTATTATCATGTTGCATTTATTTTTTCAGGGTATATTGTTTGCCGGGCAGGTTTTTTATTACGCCTTTAAATTCCAGTTGAAGCAGCAGCGCCGACAGCCGCCCTATCGTGATGTTGGTGTGGTAGGAAAGCGTGTCCATCCCGACGGTGTCACGTTCTTTCAGCATGACGAAAATTTGTTTTTCCTCGTCGGAAAGTTCATTAAATAATGTCATCTGTTTTGCGGGCGCGTTACCGGTTGGGCGTTCCCATCCCAATGTGTATTCGATGTCGGCGGCGGTTTCGGCGAGGGCGGCCTTGTTTTGTTTAATCAGGGCGTTGCATCCTTCCGAAGAGAGGTCACCTACGCGGCCGGGCACAGCGAGCACGTCGCGGTTGTATGACATGGCGATGTCGGCGGTTACCAATGCGCCGCCTTTGATGCGCGATTCTATGATGAGGGTGGCGTCGGACAAGCCCGCGATGATGCGGTTGCGTTTCAGAAAATTCTTCCGGTCGAGCGCCGTGCCGGATATAAAATCGCTTACCCACGCGCCGTGTTCGACGATTTGGCGGGCAGTGGCGATGTGGGAATACGGATATATTTTATCGAGCCCGGTGGCCATCACCGCTATGGTGTCGAGTTGGTTTTGCAGCGCGGCACGGTGTGCGCAGATGTCAATGCCGTAGGCCAGCCCGCTCACGATAACAGGGTTGTGCCCACGTTCGGCCAACTGCCCGATAATTTTTTCACAGTTCATTTGTCCGTATGGCGTGGCTTGCCGCGTGCCCACCACGCTGAGGAATTTTATGCGGTTGAAGTCGATATTGCCTTTGGCGAACAGCACCACCGGCGAATCTTCGCAGTGCCGCAGGCGTTCGGGATAACCGATGTCGCTGTAGCAATATGTTTTTATTTTATTTTTTTCGATGAAGAGAAGTTCCTGTTCGGCTTGTTTCAGCGCTTGTGGCTGTTGCGCCGCAATTTCGTTTGCTACTGCAGCGCCTATGCCGGGAATTTTCTGCAACGTGCCGCGCGGCGAGGCAAGCACCGTTTGGGCGCTGCCGCAGTATGCAATGAGGCGCTTGGCCAGAATGCTCCCTACGCCGGGAATTAGTGTCAGGGCAATATAGTACTTTAATTCTTCGGGCACCATACGCCCTTCGTTTAAATGATTAGCAGTGCATCGCCGTAAGTGCCGAAATGATATTTTTCCTTTACGGCCACTTCGTAGGCTTTCATCGTTTGGTCGTAGCCGCCGAAAGCCGCTGCCGACATGAGCAAGGTGGAATAGGGGAGATGAAAGTTTGTAATTAGGCGGTTGGGTACATTAAACTCGTATGGTGGAAAAATGAATTTGTTTGTCCATCCGTCGTATGATTTCAATAAGCCTTGTGTGGTTACGGTAGTTTCTATAGCCCGCAGCACGGTAGTTCCTACGGCGCATACGTTTTGTTTATTCAGTTTTGCTTTGTTTACGATGTCTACGGTTTCTTGCGAAACAATAATTTGTTCCGAATCCATTTTGTGTTTGGTGAGGTCTTCCACATCTACCGTGCGGAAGCTCCCGAGCCCCATGTGCAACGTGACTTCGGCAAAATCCACGCCTTTAATTTCAAGGCGCTTCAGCAGCTCGCGGCTGAAGTGCAGCCCCGCCGCCGGCGCAGCAACAGCGCCTTCGTGCTTTGCATAAATCGTTTGGTAGCGCTCGTTGTCGATGGCTTCTACCTTTTTGCGCACCCATTTCGGGAGCGGCATTTCGCCCAGAAGGAAAAGGGTTTTCTTGAATTCTTCGTAAGAGCCGTCGAATAAGAAACGCAGGGTGCGGCCGCGCGAAGTGGTGTTGTCAATCACTTCGGCCACTAAAGCATCGTCGTCGCCAAAATAAAGCTTGTTGCCGATGCGGATTTTCCTTGCCGGGTCAACCAGCACATCCCACAGCCGTTGGTCGGGGTTCAGCTCGCGCAGCAGAAACACTTCGATTTCGGCGCCTGTTTTCTCTTTGTTCCCATACAGGCGCGCCGGGAAAACCTTCGTGTTATTGAAGATGATTACATCGCCGTCGGAAAAATATTTGACGAGGTCTTTGAAAACTTTATGGTCTATTTTACCGTTTTTCCGGTTTACTACCATCAAACGGGATTCGTCGCGGTATTTAGCCGGGTATTTGGCAATAAGGTCGTTTGGTAGTTTGAAGTTAAAATGTGAAAGTTTCATATACAGAAAACACCTGTATTTATATAGGCCGCAAAGATACAATATCTTTTTCGACTTTCCAATTTTTGAGCCCATTTTCTATTTCGGCGATACTGCAAGCGTTTGAAATGTGGTATTTTCCGCTGCGGGTGCGCCGTAATCCTGTGAGGTGACCCCCGCTTTGCAGGGCAACGCCCAAGTCGCGCGCCAGCGACCGGATATAAGTCCCTTTGCTGCAAATTACTTTAACCGTCAGGCCGGGCAGGGCAAACTGTTGGAGTTCCATTTCGTAAATGGTAATCACGGCGGGCTTCATGGCGGTTTCTTTGCCTTCGCGCGCGAGCGTGTATGCACGTTTTCCGCCGATTAGCTTGGCGGAAAAAATGGGCGGCACCTGTTCCTGTGTGCCGGTGAGCTGTTGCAGCGCCTGTTCCACCGCTTCCCGCGTGATGTGCGCAAAGGGGTAGGTGTGGTCGATTTCCTTTTCGAGGTCGAACGACGGCGTGGTAGCGCCCAACCGGATGTGGGCGATATATTCTTTTTCTCCGGCCTGCAGGCATTCGGTTTGTTTCGTGGCCTTTCCCACGCACAGCAGGAGCAGCCCGGTGGCCAGCGGGTCGAGCGTGCCGGCGTGCCCCACTTTAATATTTTTCAGCCCTGTTACTTTCCGCAGCATGAATTTCACTTTCCGCACTACGTCAGACGAAGTCCATCCGTATGGTTTATCTACAGGGATGACCGCTCCTTCTTCGGGATTAAAATCGAAAGGCATAGGCGTTACCATTTCACAGGTTTCCGGCGCAGGGGCAGGGTCATGCAGCGCGGCCCGCCGCCGCCGCGCGGCAGCTCCGAGCCTTCGAGCGTTATTACGCCCCGCTTTATGTGGTTGAGGTTTACCTTGCCGGTTAGTATGTCGGCGGCTTTGATGACGTCGAAGCCGTGTTTGTTCATTTCTTCAATGGTATGGATGTTGCGGGCGTAGCTCAGCACTTTGCCCGGCGCTATGGCGAAAAAGTTTGCGCCGCTGTGCCACTGTTCGCGCTCCTGATTCCATTCGTCTTTGCCGCCGCAGCTCACCGGCTCGAGGTCAATCCCCAATTTTTTGAGGGCAGGCAGAAGCCCCTGCACATATTTTATTTTTTCCACTTTGCCGTGCCGCACTGTGATGTGTATGGTTTCATAACGGTTGTCTTCCAGGATTAGCGGCTCAAACACCATGCACTTGTCCGTGTCGAGCAGTGTGAATACCATGTCGAGGTGGATGAACGATTCGGGTTGCGAAGGCAGTTGTTGTACAAGTACGTGCATGAGCTCTCCGTCGGGGTTGCGGCACAGTTGCGATAAAATGAAGTCGATGCCCTGCGAGGTGGTGCGCGTGCCGTTGCCGGTAATCAGCACGTCGTGGCGCGCTACGAGCACGTCGCCGCCCTCAATGCCTATGTTTGCGCCGGAAGCCGCCTGATAGGGATTGATGAGTTGTTGCACGGCAAAGAGCGGGCTTTTGAACAGCGCTTCCATGATTAACGATTCGCGCAAACGCACGGTGTTTGCCATTTTCCCGATGAGCACGCGGTTTCCTACGACCATAGCGGCGTCGCGGGTAAAATAAAAATTGTAGAGCGGGAACAGCGCGTAATAGTCGTCGTTCAGGAAGGCGGTGAGGTTGTCGATGCGTGCCGGAAGGCCTTCAATCAAGACACGGCACAGGGCGCGCGCCGGCATGTCCATCAGCGTGTCGAAATAGTCAGTCACCTGTTCGGCGGTGCATATCTTTTTTATGAGTTCCTGCCGCTCCGTTTGGTTTTCGAGCACTTTCAGCAGCAAATCTTTCAGTTGGTACACGCGGGTTGCTTTCGCCAGTATGCCCTCCAGCTGTTCATATTCTTTTTGGGCAATCGACAGGTTGAGGATGTCGCTATACAGCGCACGCTGCGCGTCTTTGGGCGTCATGTTTTCTACTTCGGGGCCGGGCGTGTGCAGCAGCACGGCGTCGAGCGTTCCGATTTCCGATTGTATATTTAATTCCGGTAAATCCATAATGTAGCAAATGTACAAAAAATTTTTGTTAAATTTTTTTGCCCAATTAAAAAATCTGGACTGTACATGCTTGCCACCATATTAAAATAATGTGTTTTCACATTCCATAGGAATGTGCCGCTTGGTAGAACCCGGAATATACCCATTAACGTTGCATCCTGTAGGGATGCATCCCTGCCGAACGCCCATACGTTGTAGAGGGCAGACACGCAGGTCTGCCCCTACGGTATTTCATTCCGCGCGGAACGGTGGCATTGCCGCTTGCCCTGTTGGTGCGCCGCGCGGGTTTCCCTTCGCACATCCTTCCCACCCCAAGCTGCGCCTTCGGCTTGCATGGGGTTATGCAAATTGTTTCCCTGCGGGAAACGGTGGCAAAACACCCCCACCTTTCTACCGACATTCCGTGCCCTGTACAGGCGCAATGCATTGCGCCTCTAACCAACCCCCCGCACAGGCGTTGCACGCAACGCCCCTACATCATCGTACGGGCGGATTTGAAATCCGCCCCAACATCATGAACTTTTTTCTTAATTTTTGTTAAAATTT
>JAITQQ010000008.1 GCA_031288855.1 Prevotellaceae bacterium | reverse complement strand
GTTATTGGTGGTGAGGGCTTTTTGTTGCCCAGTTGTGCCTATTATGTGCCCGGCGTTATCGGCGGCGCGGGATTTCAGTTGCCGAGCTGCCCCTCCTACCGTGCCGGGAGTATCGGCGGATTGAGTCTCGTGGGGTTTAACAAACAGTGAAATTTAATAAAAGTAAAAACATAAAATTAAATTAAAAACTAAAATTAAAAGATTATGAAAAAGACAAAAACAATTCAAATGTTGCTTGTGGCGGTGTTAGCCGGCCTGAGCATTAGTGGTTATGCACAGGGTAAGGTGTGCTATGGCAATACGTATGAAATCATGGAGCTTCAGGTGCCTTCCGACCCCTCAGCGTACAAGTGGTTTGAGAACGACCAGGAGATTTCCGGCGCCAAAACTGCCGGGTACACGGTTCCTGCCAATAAGCCGGTAGGGAGATATACGTATATTCGTCGGTCGAAGAAGGATGGTTGCGACGAGTGGTCTAAATCGAATGTTTATGTGGTAAATGTGATGAGTTGTAGCACGCTTGATGAAAATTCTGCCATTGGTGCCAAAGGGACGTTTCAGGACCCGCGTGACAACAAGGTGTATAAGACAGTGAAGATGCCTGATGGGAAGATTTGGTTTGCCGAGAACCTGAATTACCAAAAGGGGTTGACGTGGAACAAGAATGCTGCCGAAGCTAATGGCGTGTCATATACTAGTTTAACTGATGGTACTGGCGCTATAGGGTCATTCTGGTGTTCTCCCGCTGTAGCTGGTGCCACCTCGGCCGATATGAATACATGTTTTGTATATGGGGCATTATACAGTTGGCCAACAGCTCTCCTACCAGACGGGCAAGGTACGTGGACAGCCGAGTTCCGCAATTCAAGAGAATGCAGCGTCTCGGGGACAGCTACCTGCAGTACGCCTGTTCGGGGGGTGTGCCCAGAAGGCTGGCACATCCCCAGTGCCCGAGAATATGACGAGTTGGTGAATGCTGTGGAAGCCGTTTCCCCGAATAAAGCAGGCGTAGCCTTACGTTCAAATGAAATCCTATCAGAGACCTTTCCACACGGTTGGCGAAATAGTGATTACCCTGGCACAGACGAATTTGGCTTCAGTTTCTTGCCAGCCCTTATTCGTACAAGCAGCGACGGCGGGTTCGCTCCATTTGCTGCCCAAGGATGGGTGTGGAGCTCGAACATTGGCTATCAGCAGTGGACTTTCTCTTACTACGCCAGGTACAACCACGAATCTTTTGAGCAGCACGGAACTTACGTTTCAGCTGCGCTTAACGTAAGATGCCAGCATGATTAATACGTGCTGGAGATATTTTTGTTCTATGAAAAAAATGAAAACGACACAATAAATAAATTGGATTGGAAAAAGAGAAAAGACAAAATTAACATCTCATTGCCTTTTCAGCCGTTTCTTCTGCAAATCCTGTGTCTTTCGGAAAAAAGGCAATCTTGCAAGACTGAAACGGGAAAACGGCTGTTCAAATGAATGGCCGTTTTTTTTGCACAACACAAGGCCATCACCTCACTGTAACGAAAATTTTCACTACCTTTGTCGCTTTGTTTGTAAAACCTTGCTGCATGAATGTGCTTACTCGTTTTGTCCCGGCTTTTGAAACCCTGAAAACGCCGTTTTATTTTTATGATATGGAATTGCTGCGCCGCACCGTGGCGGCCTGCAAAAATGAAATGAGCCGCTATGGTTATCAGGCGCACTATGCACTGAAAGCAAACGCCAATGAGCCTATCCTGGAAGTGATGCACGAAGCGGGTTTTGGCGTCGATTGCGTAAGCGGTAACGAAGTACTTTGTGCCATCAAAAACGGCTTTCCGCCGGAAAAAATAGTGTATTCGGGCGTTGGGAAAACCAATGAAGAAATTAATCATGCTATTGCGCACCGCATTTTTTGCATCAACTGTGAGTCCACGCAAGAAATTGAAGTGGTGAACAGCTTGGCGGCAGCGGCCGGAACGGTTGTCAATATTTCGGTGCGACTGAACCCCGATATCGACCCGCACACCCACGAATACATTACCACAGGGCTTGAGGAAAATAAATTCGGGATCAGCCCGTGGGAATTTGAACGGTTGGCTGAGTTATTGAAAACAACTGCCCACTTGCGTTTAACAGCGCTGCATGTCCATGTCGGCTCGCAGATTACCGATTTGCCGGTGTTCCAACGTTTATGTGAACGCTTTAACGACCTGCAAGACCTGCTTTGTAGCTACAATATACAAGCCGAACATCTGAACTTAGGCGGCGGGCTGGGCGTGGATTATACCAACCCCGATGAATGTCCGGTAGTCGATTTTAAAAGTTATTTCGATTTGATTAATCGTTACCTGAAAGTGCGCCCCGGACAGACGGTGCACGTGGAGCCCGGCCGTTCATTAGTGGCGCAATGCGGCAGCGTGATTACCCGCGTGCTGTATGTGAAAAATGGGCAAAAAAAGAATTTCGTGGTAGTCGATGCCGGCATGACCGACCTGCTGCGCCCGGCGCTGTACCATGCGCAACACGCCATTCAGCAACTTAGTTCGCAAGCGCCGCCCGAATGCTACGACGTGGTAGGCCCTATTTGCGAATCGGGCGATTGTTTTGGCAAAGGCATCAGCCTGCCGCAAACACAGCGCGGCGACCTGATTGCCATTCGTTCCGCCGGCGCTTACGGCCAAACCATGTCCATGCAGTACAATCTCCGCGACCTTCCGCTTGCTTATTATTCAAATAGTATTGATATATAAAGTGTTGTAGTTATGCAAAAAAGCATTATGCATTTTTGCATAATGCTTTTTTGCATAATGAGGAAAAAGCCTTATCTTTGTGTCAAAAAAATAAACAATGAATCCATTCAGTTATGGGGCAATAGTGAGAGGAGGCCATTTCTATGACCGGAAAGAAGAATGTGCGCATCTTGTCAAAACCCTTTCGGGCGGTAATAACATAGTGCTTTATGCGCCTCGACGGTTTGGAAAAACCTCTCTGGTTTTCAAAGTTATCGAACAACTCGAAAAACAAAGATTTCTTTGCGTCTATTTTGATTTCATGATGGCGTTTTCCCCCGAATCATTCGTGCGATTGTACACCAAAGCGCTGTCGGCGAAGCAAACCAACCTGAAAAAGTTTGCACAAACTTTTGCGACTGCAATCAAATCCATACGGCCGATGCTAAGTTTCGGCATGGATGGCACCCCTGAGTTTTCTATCGACTATGCCAATGCTACAATAAATGAAACCGTAATTTCACAATTGTTGGACATGCCGGAAACTTTAGCTGACGCCGGCAAGCGGGTAATTGTATTTTTTGACGAATTTCAAGAGGTCGAAAGATTAAGTAGTATCAACTTTGAAGGCTTGCTGCGAAGCAAAATTCAGCAGCAACGCAACACCAATTACCTTTTTTTAGGAAGCAAGACACACCTTTTAAAAGAACTGTTTAACAACAAAAAGCGTGCATTTTATAATGCCGCGTCGCAGATGACCATAGGCTCGCTTCCACAGCAGGATACGATCAAATATCTTCGGAAAAAGTTTGCCGAATCGGGCATCACGCTTAACACTACAATGGCAAAATATATGATTTCCGTAGCATCCGATATACCTCATTATATTCAATTGCTGGCTGCCGAGACGTGGCAATATATGGTAAATAGTCGCAAATTGGTCACAAAAAAAATTATAGACGACTGCGTCGCACGCATGCTCGCTTTCAAAAGCGATTATTATATAGAATTGTTTGATAGACAATCGCAAAGCCAGAAACAACTGTTGCAAGCACTGGCGTTGGAAGGGAAAAATATATTTTCAACCGCTTATATTCGTGCACACCGCCTGCCCAGTGCTTCTACGCTTCAGCGCGCTGTAAAAGAGCTTTTTAAAGAAGGGATTATTGAAAAAGCAAACGATGAATATTTTATCGCCGACCCATTCTTCAAGCGATTTATAACATCTATTTATTAAAAAAATAACGGAAATTATTTTGACTTTCGTATATTTGCATCACATTTTATACGTTTTTTCGTAAAAGCATGCTGGTAGTAGAGAAATATGGCGGGTCGAGTGTGGCCACCATTGAGAAAATTAAAGACATAGCCGCTCATCTGGCGGAACGGAAAAAGCAAGGCGACCAAATTGTGGTAGTGGCCAGCGCCATGGGAAAAACCACCAACCAGTTAATCGAGGACTCGAAACAGGTGTCCGACAAGGTGCACCCGCGCGAATTGGATGCGCTGTTGGCGCTCGGCGAAGGGAAAACAGTGCCGCTGCTGGCTATGGCGGTGCAAGATTTGGGCGTAGATGCCATCAGTCTTTCCGGTATTCAGATAGGGCTGAAAGCCACAAGCCGCCACCAACGTGCACAAATTAAACACATCGACGCTACACGCATCAAACGCCATCTGGCCGAAGGAAAAATTGTGATTGTGGCCGGCTTTCAAGGCACCAACGACGAAGGCGATATCGTGACGCTGGGGCGCGGCGGAAGCGACACCAGCGCTGTGGCATTGGCGGCCATCCTGCAATGTCCCTGCGAGATTTACACCGACGTTAATGGCCTCTACGGTATCGACCCGCGCAAATATCCCGCCGCTAAAAAACTCGATACGGCTTCCTACGACTTGGTCATGGAGATGGCCAACCAAGGCAGCAAGGTGATGGAGCCGCGCTCGGTGGAAATCGCAAAAAAATATAACGTACACCTTTATATCGGACAAAGTTTACACCCTAAACCCAAATACGGAACAATAGTTATGGACAATCAATTGGTGCTTGAAGACAAAGTCATATCCGGCATTTCCGTTAACGAAAATGTGAGCATGATTACCGTGCGCAACATCCCCTCGGGCAGCGACGCCACATGCAGGATTTTCAACCTCATCAATCAATATGAGGTTAATGTGGACATGATAAACCAGAGTGTCGGGATTAACAACAACCTTGTGCTGTCGTTCAGCTGCAACAAAGACGACGTACATTTGGTTGACAAAATGGTGAAAGAAAACCCCGGCATTTTTAATTCTTTAACCATAGACAAACAAAATGATTTGGTAAAGCTAAGTCTGGTGGGCGTTGGCATGGCTTCGCACTTCGGCGTAGCGGCACGCGTTTTTAATGTATTGGATAAAGTAAATGTACATTTTTACCACATCACTACGTCGGAAATCACCATTTCCGTAACTATTGATGCGGCCAAGTTAGGCGACGCCATTCCGGTTTTGGCGGCCGAATTTAATTTGTAAATTTTATGGAACTTTTTTTTGCCAAATATCATGGCTTAGGCAACGATTTCATCCTTGTGGAAGAGGATGAAGTACAAACTTTCGATGTGGGAAAACTGGCGGAAACACTATGCAACCGGCATACGGGCATAGGCGCCGACGGCTTGATTGTACTCAGACAAAAGCCGCGCCTCGAAATGTTTTTCTACAACAGCGACGGCAGCACAGCTCCCATGTGCGGCAACGGCATCCGCTGTTTGGCGCATTATCTTTACACTTCGGGGCTGTCGCTCGACAAATATGTGGTGAAAACCGGCGCCGGAGAAATGCTCGTAGAAGTAGTGAGCGAAGATCCGTTCTTAGTGAGAATAAACATGGGGAAACCCGATTTTAACCCCGCGAATATTCCGGTAAACGTACATCAAAGTGAATTTATTAATCAGACTTTGATGATACACGATGAAGCGGTAACGCTGTCGTCGGTATTTATGGGGACCGTACACACCGTAGTCTTTGTGGACGATTTGGAAAAAGTAAATATCGAAAAAATGGGTGACGCCATTTGTCATCATCCGTTATTTCCAAATCGCACCAACGTGAATTTCGTGCAGGTTATCGACCGCGAAACATTGCGGGTGCGCACGTATGAACGCGGCGTGGGGACTACGTTAGCATGCGGCAGCGGATGTTGCGCAGCTGCTGTAATCAGCGAAAAATTGGGGCATACAGGTAAAAACGTAAAGGTAGAATTGGCGCTCGGTGCGCTACAGATTGAAATCGGAGAACATGTGCTCATGACCGGGCCGGCCGCGAGGGTTTACGACGGTAACCTTTCTATGGAATTAATAACATAATAGAAATTTTAATTATCACATCATTTATGAATACTCTATTCGGCTCCTACGTAGCGCTCGTAACGCCTTTCAACGACGACCTCAGTGTAAATTTCGACAAAATTACCGAACTCGTCGAGTGGCACATTGCCGAAGGCACTAACGGCATTGTGGCTTGCGGCACTACCGGCGAAGCTTCTACCCTCAAAGACGACGAGCAACTGGCGGTGATTGAACACGTGGTAAAGGCCGTGAATAAACGGATTCCGGTGATTGCCGGCGCAGGGTCGAACGAAACGCCGCACAGCCTTTACTTGTCGCTGGAAGCCGAAAAACGAGGCGCCGACGGCCTGCTGCTCATCACGCCTTACTACAACAAAGCCAACGACGAAGGCCTGTACCGCCATTTTGCCACAGTAGCCGACAAGGTGCATATTCCCGCTATTCTATACAATGTGCCGGGACGCACAGGGATGAGCATCCCCATAGGCGTGTTGAAACGCTTATCGCAGCACGAAAATATCGTGGCCATAAAAGAAGCAAGTGGAAACCTCGATTACGTGCTGAAAGTGGCCGCAGAATGTCCCGGCCTGGCGATTTTTTCGGGGAACGACAGCCAAGTATTGCCCATCCTCTCATTGGGAGGCGTGGGCGTAATTTCGGTGGCGGCGAATGTGCTGCCGAAAGATTTTACGGCAATGTGTGCACATTACCGCGAAGGCAGAGTGGCCGAAGCCACGAAGCTACAAATAAAATACGCCAGATTTATCGAAAGCCTTTTCATCGAAGTAAACCCCATTCCTGTAAAGGAAGCATTGAACTATTTAGGGTGGGACATAGGCGGTTTCCGTGCGCCGCTCTACGCCATGAGCGAAAACGCAAAAGCAATATTGATAGCGGAAATGAGAAATTTAGGATTAAAAGGTAAGTCATGAAGATTGTACTTGTCGGATATGGGAAAATGGGGCAGGTGGTTGCGCAAACCCTTGCAGAGACTTCCGGTTTGGAGATGACGGCTATTGTGGGTAAAGCGCCGGAAGCCGATGTATATGCCGAACTTTCGGCTATTGATGCGCCGTTTGATTGCCTCATTGATTTTTCGCACCACAGCAATATCGAAAAAATATTGCAGTATGCCTTGCCTCATCAAAAGCCCCTCGTGATATGCACTACCGGATTTAATGCCG
>JAITQQ010000109.1 GCA_031288855.1 Prevotellaceae bacterium | reverse complement strand
GTGGCATCGGGGTACAGGTGCGAGGGGAATGAAAAACTGAACGATTTCAGCGCAATGTCGGCGTCTACCTTGTCCACATCCATAATGTAGCGCTGCCCGTCTTTCATCCTGTAAGTAATCTGCACCGGCAGGAAAGTTTTTTCTTCCACCCGCAAGTTCACCATAGTATAAACGGCATCCCTGCTCTTCGGAATAAGGTCAATGCTTATTGCCTTTTTTCCGTTTTGCACCAAATGTTTCGCCGTCCGGTAGCGGAAATCATTTTCATTGTTCATGATATATTTCAACGGATTTTCGGTCATTTCAACGGCTTCTTCCACCGGTAAAATAGTGACTTCCGACGTAGATTCATTATATATCCACTTGTTTGTCCCGTCGCAATACACGTCGAGGTCGCCCAACTGAAGATGGTATTGCTCGTCGCTATATACCAGTATTCCTATTTGCAAATTGCGGACTTTTTTCGGCACATTCTCGTAGGTAAACTTAAACGACATTTCCACAGGCCCCGCCGTCATTTTCTCCAGAAAGCGTTGCAGGACAACACGAGGAGCTTGGGTATATCCACAAATGGGAAACAGGAATAAACATAGCCACAATACAACTTTTTTCATAGGTGAAGTATTTTTCGGTGAAGTATTTTTTAAGTGTAATTTTGAATTTCCACTTCGCCCCGCATGGCCGCCAGGCCGTTACGCGCCAATGCGCCCATTTCGTCTTCTCCGGGATAAACGGCCACAGGTGCAATGAACGACACTTTCTCGGTAATCGACTGCACCATTAACGGATTGTGTGCAATGCCGCCGGTCAGCAAAACGGCGTCAACAGCGCCTTTCAGCACAGTGGCCATAGTGCCGATAAACTTGGCTATATTATAAGCCATAGCTTCATGCACCAGTGCGGCTTTCTTGTCGCCCGAAGGGATGAGTTCCTGTTCAATCTTCTGAAACTGGTTAGTACCTAAGTGAGCCACCATGCCGCCTTCGCCGGTAAGTATTTTTTTCACTTGGTCGAACGTATATTTTCCGCTGAAGCAAAGTTTTGCCAGCTGCAACGACGGCAAGCTGCCTGTGCGTTCGGGCGAGAATGGGCCTTCGCCGTCAACGGCATTGGTCACGTCAATGATTTTTCCTTTCCGATGCGCGCCTACCGAAATGCCGCCGCCCAAGTGCGCTACAATCAAATTCAGCGACTCGTAGGGCTTACCCACCTTTTTGGCATGGGCTTTGGCAATGGCTTTATGGTTGAGGGCATGAAACATGGCAACCCGCTGAAATAACGGATGGCCGGCAATGCGCGCCACATCCTGCATCTCGTCCATCACTACAGGGTCGGCCACAAACGCGCGGGCGCCGGGAATTTGCGCCGCAATATCGTCGGCAATCAGGGCGCCCATGTTGCTGGCGTGTTCCCCATAGCGGCAATCGAGCAAATCGCGCTTCATGGCAGCGTTCACTGCATACACGCCCGAAGACACAGGGTGCGTTATGCCGCCGCGCCCCACCACAGCCTGAAACGACGAAATATCGTATCCGGCTTCCTGCAACACGGCAAGAATAGTCTTTTTGCGAAAGCTGAACTGTTCGGTGATAATTTTAAATTGTTTGAGGTCGGTGGCGTCGTGTTGTAAATTTTTCTGAAAAACATTGTTTTCGTCTTCGAAAACAGCAATCTTTGTCGAAGTAGAGCCGGGGTTAATCGCAAGTATCTTCATTCACTAAAAAATATTATTTATTAAAAAGGCTTCGCCATCAAAGCGGCCAAAGCAATTGAGTTCAATTTGGTGTCGGTGTTGTCGCCGCGGCTCGAGAGTACTGCCGGCGCTTTTGCACCGGTTACTATGGCCGCCAAACGAGTGCCCTTGCATAATATCGAATTGGCTTTATAGAACATATTTCCCGATTCAATATTGGGAAAGAGCAAACAATCGGCATCGCCGGCCACTTCGCTGTTCACTTTTTTAATTCTTGCCGCTTCTTTCGACACGGCAATATCCAAGGATAACGGCCCGTCGAGAATACAATTTCTGATTTGCCCGCGTTCCGCCATTTTAGCCAGCATAGCGGCGTCTACGCAAGCCTGCATTCCTGTGAGCATTTGTTCCGTAGCCGCCAGCGCCGCCACTTTCGGTTTTTCAATGCCCAACTTGCGTGCAATGTCCACCAAATAGCCCACCATCGCTATCTTCTGTGACAGGTCGGGAGCGGGAATTACCGCAATATCGCTCATCAATATCAATTTATGATACTCGGGATGAAAGAGCAGGGAAACGTGGCTGAGCACTGTTTTCGGGGGCAACAAGCCTTTTTCTTTATTCAAAATAGCCCGCATGTATTTGTCGGTGCTGCACAAGCCTTTCATCAACATATCGCCTTCGCCGCTGTTGATAAGGCTCACAGCCATATTGACAGCCGACACGTCATCGGAAATATCAATCACATGGAATATGGAAGAATCGATTTTCTCCGCATCGCACGCCTTTCTAATCATTTTTTGATTGCCCACCAGCGTCACGTCGGCTAAATTTCTTTTTATCGCTTCGGCTGCAGCCACAATGGAATGGTCGTCAACGCCCCATGCCACTACCAATCTTTTTTTCGGCAAAGACGCTACTATAGCGTAAATTTCTTCGAACGAGGTTATCATAGCAAAACTCTTTTTAATGTATTGCAATATTCATGCCGAACTGAATATTGGCGGTGGAAATATCTTTCAGGTAAAACGACGAAATATTTTCGCCTACGAGGTGAAATTGAAAGCTGCCTGTACGGAAATGCAGCGCCAAACTCGGATTGAATAATTTTTGGGTCATAAAATTATTGCCGGCAGCCACCGTAAACCATTTGCCGACACTGCGGCTATACATAAGCGAAAACGTAGTGCGGCTAAAGTGTTGCAGTGCGCGGGTACTGAAAAGAAAACCCACCTTATCATATTTGGAAATATCATAGGAAACGCCGAAGAAAATTTTCCCGAGCATCGGGGAAGTATAAGCGTCGGGGTTGTCTATTTCGTTAAAGTCCAACACCTCTTTCAAAGTATCAAGAATAGCGTTCACGTTATTATCCTGCACATCGGTAATGCCTTTAAATTCGTACACGCCGTTTTTCACTTCGCTTCGGAAAGCCTTTCTATCGGAATTCCATTGGATATATCCCCAATCCACCAGACTAAGGCTAAATTCCAGCCCTTTCACCGGCGATTTGTAATACACCCCCGCATCAAAAGCCACGCCGGAGTTCTTCAACGGATTATTTTCCATCATAGACGTACGCAACAAAGCGTCGGAAGAAAGCGTTAAGGAGTAATCATCGGGGTCGGTCGCTATGTTGATGTTCATTTTATCACTGTAAACATTGGCGAGGCCGGCAAGGTATTTCACACGCGCTCCCACTTTCCAATGCTTGTCGATAATGCGCGAATAGCCCAACGCCGCTTCTATGTATGCCGAAGCATTTACGTCAGAATCTATAGACAAGGCGCCGCCCGGCGTATTTCCGTTCACCAGCAAAGTCGCCACATCCTTCGGGAAAAGGAACGTGCCGAAAGACTTTGCCGACAAGGAGAACGTAATCATATTATCTTCCCTGAAACGTACCCCGAACGACAACAATTCGTAACTGACGTCAAATCCCATGCGGCTCGAGCCGGTGAGTTGGTCTACAATACTCCTGTTGATACGCAAAGAATCGTACGCATCCCGGTAGATGGCGTCACTGTAAGAAAATCCAAGATTGAAATCCACATTGATATTCGACAAGAACGGAATACCCATAAAGAATTTCGTAGAATCCGACAAATTGGCGGGGTTAGCGCGCAACGACTGGGGCGACTGCCGCATAAAATGCAACAGCGTGCTTTCTTGCGCCACAGTGTGCGCCACAGGCGTCAACAAGAAAAAGGAAATAACTAATATAATATTTTTTTTCATAAACTTGAATGATAAAATCCGTTAATCAAGATTGTCGATATTTACTTTGGCTTTTGCGCCTATTTTGATATGGACATAATTGTCTTTGGTTACACGCACAAATGAAGGGGGATTGTCAGAGTTTACAGTAATTTCGACCCTTAATTTTTTGGTTTGCGCTAAACGCTCCACGTTAGCCTCAATTTTTGCATCATACGGATGCGGCGCAACCACTCTGCCTGTGGCGGCGTCAACCTCAGC
>JAITQQ010000058.1 GCA_031288855.1 Prevotellaceae bacterium | reverse complement strand
GCCGTATTTGTGCGTCCTCCGTCGATTGAGGCATTGCGGCAACGCTTGGAATGTCGCGCCACCGACAGTCCGGAAACCATACGGAAGCGGCTCGACAAGGCGGCTTACGAGCTTGGCTTTGCCCCGCAGTTTGATGTAGAACTTGTGAATGACGGCCTTGAAAAGGCCAAGCTTCAAGCCGAACAGTTGGTTGCTGCGTTTCTCGCCGCGTAATTATTTTTACAGTTTTAGAAAAATTATTATCTTTGCTTGATAATATTAATATGGCGGGTTGATGGGGCTTTTCCGGTTTTATTTCGGCGTATTTGCGGCGGCGGTATTGTTTGTTGCTGCAGCGTGTAGTTCTGCTGCATTATTGCCGCATGACGCCTACCGGCTTACCGAAAATGAAATAAAAATCGAAGGAAAGGCGCGTGGAATAAAGACTAAGGAACTTCAGCCGTATCTCAAACAAACAGCCAACAAGACTATATTTTTAGGCATCCGTTTTCATTTGGGCATGTATGCGGCTGCGCCGCCCTGCGATTCGTGTTGGCTGGGTAAAGCTATGCGTACCCTCGGCGAAGCGCCTGTGATTTTTGACCCCGACATGGTAGGGCAGAGCAAAAACAATCTTACACAATACATGCGAAGCCGCGGTTATTACGGCGTACAGATAAGCGACAGCGTGGTTTTCAAAAGACATAAAGCCAAAGTTATTTATACCGTCACGCCCAACGAGGTGACACGCATACGCACGCTACGTTACGATTTGGGCGATGATTCCCTGTCGCGCGCCATTCTTGCCGACTCGGTAAACAGCCTTCTCCGCCCCGGCAACCCGCTATCGACCGACATCATGGATAAAGAACGTGAACGCCTTGAATTGTTATTGCACAACAAGGCATTTTATGCTTTTGGAAAAAATCAACTCACCTTTCTTGCCGACACCATAGGACAGCGCACACAGGCCGATTTAACCATGACGAGAGCGGCGTTTCCCGGTAGCGATACGTTGTCGCAACGCCGCTATAAAATAAGGGATATAAAAATATACAGCGATTTTGACCAAACGGTGGCTTATACCGATTCTTCGTATTATACAACCATGCAGCGCGTAGCCCTGCAGGCTGTTTCAGAACAGGGCGAGCTGGCGTTGTATTATCACGAACAACCTGTTTTGCGGCATGGCATGTACATGGAAGCTTTGCGGCTAAGACCCGGCGATGCGTATAATGAAACCCTTGTAAACCGCACGTATAATAATTTTACCTCACTGAATGTATTCAGGGTAGTCAATATCCAGTTTGTAGAAGTGATGAACGAAGAAGGGGAAGCGTTGGTGGATTGCCATATCCGGCTGACTCCCGCCAAATCGCAAGGCTTTAAAACAAACTTTGAATTTTCGGTGAGTTCCAATGCGCTGTTTGGCGTGTCGCCCATCGTATCTTATTTCCATAAGAATTTATTTAACGGCGCCGAATATTTAAATCTCTCGTTTTTGGGCGATTTTCAATTCAGGGTAGGTGATACGAAACAACGTGCTACGGAAGTGTCGGCTTCTCCGTCGCTGAGCGTGCCGAAGTTTCTTTTTCCGTGGTTATATCGCTACATGTCGCCATACATGCCGCGCACGGAATTTTTGTCGTCATATAGTTTTCAGTACCGCCCCGACTATACCCGCAATTCTATTGTGCTATCCTTCGGATACACTTGGCATCCTTCCTCTCGCATGACCTACAATATTACGCCAGTTAATCTTAATATTGTGAACGTGTATAATCTCAGCCGGTTGTTTTATGAAAGTCTTACTGACCCGTTTCTGCGCAACCGGTATGAGAACCACTTTGTCTTCGGCCTTTCCGCTTCGTTAATATACACCGACCGGTTGCCCAATAAGCGTTTAAATTCGGTGTATCTGCGATGGAATGTAGAAACGGCCGGCAATACCATCAGCTTGCTCGACCGCGTGTTGTCGGAAAATGGCGGAACGCGGATATTCGGCAATACGTATGCCCAGTTTGCCAAAACCGATTTGAATATATCGTACTACCAATACCTTAATGATTATGTGATGCTGGCCTATCGCGCTTTTGGCGGTGTCGGTCGCGGCTATGGCAATTCCATTGCCATGCCGTTTGAGGAAGTGTACTTTTCGGGCGGCGCTTACAGTTTGCGCGGATGGCAGGCACGCGCGCTGGGTCCCGGCGCTGCACCGATGGATTCCACGTTTTCCATCCCCAATCAGGTGGGCGATATGAAACTTGAAGGCAATATTGAATTTCGTTATAAAATATTCAGGGCATTGGAAGGCGCTTTGTTTTTAGAAGGCGGAAATATATGGTCGCTAAACCCCGCCGACAGCCGTGCCGGCGCGTATTTCAGGTGGAGCGATTTTTACCGGCAGATGGCCTTGAACACCGGGCTTGGCCTGCGGTTAAATTTCGGATTTCTCGTGATTCGCCTCGACTGGGGCATGCGCATGCACGACCCGGCGCCCGGCAAGGGATGGATTAGTATGTCTAATTGGCTGAAAAGCGACAATTCATCATTTCACTTCGGCATAGGCTACCCCTTCTGACAATGAATAATGAACA
>JAITQQ010000044.1 GCA_031288855.1 Prevotellaceae bacterium | reverse complement strand
AGTTGATTTTCCTACGTTGGGCAAGCCCACTATTCCACATTGCAGTGACATACGATTTGCTGATTATAAATTGTCGATATTTTTTGCAAAAGTACAAAAAATTATTTCAATTGCTTTTTCGTTGGCTTTGCCGGTTGCGCTTCGGCCGGCTCCGGCTTGCCGTATTTCAAGCTCCACCATAGGAATGCAATGCCTGCTATGATAAACGGCATACTGAGCCATTGCCCCATATTGAAAAACATGTTTTCCTCAAACCCCACTTGCGGCTCTTTGATAAATTCGATAAAGAAACGGGCAGAAAATAACCCGATGAGGAAAATACCAAACAGCGTGCCGCGCCGCAGGGTGGGCAGTTTGCGCCGGTAGAGGTAATATAACAGGAAGAAAAGCGCCAGGTAAGACATGGCTTCATAAAGCTGCGTGGGATGGTGCGGCAAGGTTTCGCCGGCACGCACGAAGATAAAGCCCCACGGCAGGTTTGTCACATCGCCGTAAATTTCGGAATTCATCAAATTGCCGATACGCACTAAACATCCGGCAAGCGGAATGGCAATGGCAATACGGTCGAGTATCCAGATATAATTCTTTTTGTGTTTCCGGCAGAAGTACCACAACCCGACAAGAATACCAAAAGCCGCGCCATGGCTTGCCAGCCCTTGGTAGCCGATGATTTCAAAATGCGGAGAAAAACGAACTGGAAGAATAATTTCAAGCGGGTGCGCAAGAAAATATCCGGGTTGGTAGAACAAACAATGCCCCAACCGCGCGCCCACAAACGTGGAAACGGCCACAATCACAGTGAGCAAATCCAATAAACCCACCGGTATTTTTTCACGTTTGAACATGCGTAAAAACAAAAAATAACTTGCAATAAAAGCGCATACGAAAAGCGTTCCGTAATACCGCACGTGAATGGGGCCGATAGTTATTAATTCGGGGTCTACATTCCAGGTAACAGTTAAGAATTGCATGGCATATATTTTATTTCGATTTATCTAAAGTAAATGCAAACGTAGTGCCTTTCCCCAGCTCGCTACGCACGTTGATGGATTGGTCGTGCGCTTCAATAAAGTGCTTCACAATCGCCAGCCCTAAGCCGCTTCCGCCGTGTTCGCGCGAGCGGTGTTTGTCCACACGGTAAAACCGTTCGAAGATGCGCGGCAAAGCTTCCGCACTGATGCCAATACCGGTGTCTTTCACCTCTACCAAAATGCGGTTGGGCAAGTGCGAAAACGATATTACCGTTTCGCCGTCTTCGCGCCCATAGTTTATGGAGTTTGCAATAAGATTAGTCAGCACCTGCGAAATGCGCTTGCGGTCGGCATACACCATTATCTTCCCGCCAACCGGCGCGTGCATGCGCAAATTGATTTGTTTATTTTCGGCCGTCAGTTCAAACGATTCAAACAACTCTTCTACCAGCGACACGATGTTAAACGTGGTCTTGTTCAATTGCATTTGCCCGGTTTCTATGCGGTTGATTACATCTAATTCTTGCATGATGTTGATAAGCCGCTCCACGCTTTTTTCCGTTCGTTCGAGGTATTTCCGGTTAATGTTCGGATCGTTCAATCCCCCATCGAGCAAGGTGAGTATGAAACCCTGAATGTTGAATATCGGCGTCTTCAACTCATGCGACACGTTTCCCAGAAATTCCTTGCGATACCGCTCCGACTCCGACAGCCGGCTGATTTCTTCCGTTTTTTTAGCAGCCCAGTCCACCACATCGCGGTTTACACGTTCAATAATATCGCTGCCCTTGACGTTGCTCTTGAGGTCTTTCTTAATTTTGATGTTCTCCGTATTGTAGATGGTTTTGTAAATGGGCGTGAGTTTGTTGATCACAAAACGCTGCAACGTGGCATACACCAAAAAATAAATGAGGATAAAAATCAGGATGCACAACCCTATTAATATCCCAATGTGAAAATGGATGGCGAAGAATATCGCCACAAGTGCGCCGCCTATCACGGCCAGCAGCGCTATGATCAGCGCAATAATCCTGTGAGAAAAAAATTTCATTGTTTAAATCGCGTAAAAACACTTAATGACAACCGCTTTCCGAAACGGTCCTGTAAAAATAACTCGCCGGATTCCTGTTCTTTTATATCGCCGAACACGTTGCGGACAATAGTGTCGGCCACCAAAGAAGAAAAGCCGTTGGAGTACAAATTCAATATAAAAAAACAATCATCGGGCAACAATAGTTTGTGACACTCCTGCAACATTTCCAATAAACACTCGTCGAGTTTCCATTTTTCGCCGCCGGTGCCGTGTCCGTAGGCCGGCGGGTCGAGCATAATTCCGTTGTAGCGGTTGCCGCGCCGCGCTTCGCGCTTTACGAACTTTAAGGCGTCTTCCACCACCCAACGGATATTGTCGAGGCCGCTCAGCGCCATGTTTTCCCGCGCCCAAGTGACGACCTGCCGTACCGAGTCCAAGTGGAGCACGTCGGCGCCTGCCGCTTTGGCGGCCAACGAAGCGCCGCCGGTGTATGCAAACAAGTTCAGCACTTTGGGCTGAGGCGTTTTTAGCGCTTTTACCGTTCGGAAAATATAATCCCAATTTGGCGCTTGTTCCGGGAACAGCCCCACATGCTTAAAGGCTGTCAATCCCAATCGCAGTCGCAGGTTTAGTCTTTCTTTGCTGTAGTCCACCGTCCATTGTTCGGGCATTTGCTGCACGGTTTGCCACGTGCCGCTGTCTGCTGCCCCCGACTTCCCGAACCCGGCGCCGGTAATGAAACGGGTATGCGTCATTTGCGCCCATTCCTTGTCGGGCAACGATTTTTGCCATATTGCCTTAGGCTCCGGGCGCGCCAGCACAAAACGGCCAAAGCGTTCGAGTTTTTCAAACCCGCCGCAATCAATCAGCTCGTAGTCGTTCCAGTTGTCCGGTGCAAGCAGCAGCATGTTATACTTTTGTTTATTTTCCGCAAAGGTACGCAAAATATTCATTCTCTCCCAAAAACATCCCCGCCGACACTTGCATGAAGGCGGGGGCTTATTGGGGTTGGCGCGTTTATCTGATTACCTCAATTCAACGACAAACCCAAGCGCAGAAGCAATACGAAAAAAGGTTGACACCTTCGGTTCTGTTCTTCCGGTTTCCACACGTGAAATATACGATTTACTACTTCCTAATTTCTCGGCAAGTTGCGTTTGCGTCATTTTCGCTTCTTTCCTCGCCTGTTCTATAATTTGACCGCTATAGAAAGCGAAAGCTTTTTCTTCTGCTTCTACTCTCGACGGCGTTCCCGCTTTACCAAATTTTGCGTCAAGCACTGCGTCATAATCAGTAATTTTGTGATTGTTTGTCTGCATAGTATTCCTCTTTAATCTTTAATGCTTTTTCTATTTCGTTTAATGGCGTCTTTTGCGTTTTCTTTTGAAATCCATTGAATAATACAATAATATTCCCTTCATCAAAGATAAAAAACACACGATAGATATTTCCGTTATATTCAATGCGTAATTCATATAACCCATCTCTAATGAGGCTTATAAATTTGGAGGGAATCCTGTCTTGCGTTTTCAGCAGCAGCAGGCAATAATCTATTTTGTCTTCCTCTTTTTTCGTAAGCATTTCCTTGAACTTCTCGAAATAACCGCCGTATGTTCTTATTTTCCGTTCCATGTTGCAAATATATAAAAAGTTTATCAATTGTGAAACTTCTT
>JAITQQ010000003.1 GCA_031288855.1 Prevotellaceae bacterium | reverse complement strand
CGGCGGATGAAACAGGAAAAAGCATACTATGAACAACAATTGAAAACCACTACTGATATTTTAGAGGAATTGCGTTCCAATAACGACAGCCTTGAAAAGTTTGCTCGTGAGCACTACGGTTTCCACAACAGCGACGAAGATGTGTTTGTGGTGGTGGAAGACTAGTTAAGAGTTAAGAACTAAATGCACATTCTCCATCAAAAAACAAAAACCGCCCACGTGGGGCGGCTTGTTCGTTGTTCATCCGTAATTCGTAATCACTTAACGCACCTAACTTGGAAACCTTGACGTTTACTGTGAGAACCCACATACAACCCGCCGTTGTAGTAGCTCAAGTCAGATGCGGTGAAAGCGCCGCTCTCCATTGAAGACCAGTAGTAAGCACCTGTGTTCACGTCATCCATCTCATTGCCGTAAGCGCTCCCGCCATAGCCCCAAGCAGCAATCAAGGCAGAATAATCTGTATTACTAACAAGAGTATTAAAATCAGACTCTGATGGGACACGCCACGGTGTAGGGCATAGTTCGGTAGCATTTTGACTTACATACACCCAGTTATAATAATATCGGCTTGTCTCGCCGACGGTGTAACTACGGCAATAAGGGGTGGTAAGGTCGAGAGTGAAATCATCCTGATTACAAGCTGGAATGTGAATAGCGTCGCTCCACATTTGGTCGTCGAACGTCCATGTCCGTGTACTGGCGGCAGCAGGGGGCGTTGATACTGACGGCGGCGGCGGTATTGCACCATCTTGCGTCACGGCCACCGTGCGGATGAGCGTGCCGGCGGCAAAGGTTACGATAGCGGCGCGAGTGTCCGCAGTGGTGTTTTCTATTACATTCACGGAAACCGCACCGTTGTTTGTACCGGTAGCCGGCTTTACCGTGCACCACGACGTGTTATCGCTCACAGCCGTCCACGTGGTGTTGCTCGTTACGTCAATGCTGTAAGTGCCGGCCGTGTATGCAGCAGGAATACTTTCCGGCGTTACCGATAATTCCGGGTCGGGCATGGGTTCAGGCGCCGGGTCGTCGTTGCCCGAACAATTGGTAAAGACTATTGCCATCGCGGTAATAATCAAGGGCAAAAAATGTGTTGCCCATACAGAAATGTTTTTTGTTTTCATTGTTTTTTATTGTTTTAAAAGGTTTTTAATTATTGGTGTGACGTAATGTTGCCCTTCGACGAGACGTAACGTTGCGTCGAAGGGCGACGCAACGCTGCGTTCAGGTGAGACGTAATGTTGCGTCGAGGTGCAACGCTACTCATGATACGGTAAGCAGTTGATTATAAATAATCGTACGCGCTTCTTTCAGCAAGGTCGAAGTGTTGGAAAACCGCGTAACGATTTGCAACGTGTATTCGCCTGCCGCCAAAGAGGGCACGCGGCAAATGATTTTCTTCGGGTCGTTCTGCGTGAGCGGGTCGGTGACGGGGGCTGCATTGCCGTCGGCGAGTACGAAAAATATACCCAAGCCTTCGCCGTCGATGGGAGCAACCTTGATTTTTTCGCCTTCGATAATGAGGTCGCCGTTGCGGGTAATAGTGCCGTCGGTTTTGCCGGTAGCCACGTCGGTCACCAACCCGATGCGTGCGCCGCTGTCCTTCACACCCAACACTTCCACGCCCACGTCTTCGAGGGCGTGGCGCAGTTCGGCCGATGCCGTGAGGTCGCAGGTGATTTTATGCATGTCGGGGTTGAAGGGTTGTGCAGAGCCGAGCCAGTTGCCGGTTACGCGCGGGGTAATGTGGCACACGCCGGTTTGTACGCTATAGCCCTGTTGGATGCGTTCACGGCGCAGGCGGTCGCTGTGGTTGAGGATGTCGAGCAGGGTTTCGTACTGCAATTCCGAGCCCTCGTCTTTAATAGCCTGTGCAATGTCTTCATTGCGCAGGGTCTTTCCGGTGGTCGATACTTCGGCCACGTAGTCGTTTTCTACGTCTTTGGTCAGCAGGTTTAACCTGAGCCAGAGCTTCCAGGTGTGTTTCTTTGCCATAATCTAAAAGTTTAAGTTATTATCTGATTTGACTAGTTCAGTCAAATCGATAAAATAAGAAAGCGCGTAGAATGAGGCTACTCGCTATAGCCGGAAAACAGTGGGGGGAAGAATTAGGGGAAAAAAGGGGAAGAATATTACCCTTTGTAACAGTGACGACGCCAACACAAACCTTGCATACTGTGCTGATACAACGAAACTTTTGATGATTTTTAATCTTGGATATAAAAGGGGAAATTTGACTGAACTAGTCAAATCAAAAACAAAGATAGAAAAGAATTCTGAAAAAGCAAAACAATAAAGGCTACCCTCAATGGATAGCCTTTATTGTTTTCGAATCGCCGGGCCTTATTTCTTTTTCGGAGCGGCTTTTTTCTTCGGAGCAGCTTTTTTAGCGACTACCTTTTTCTTCGGAGCAGCTTTCTTAGCGACTACCTTTTTCTTCGGAGCAGCTTTTTTGGCGACTACCTTTTTCTTCGGAGCAGCTTTTTTGGCGACTACCTTTTTCTTCGGAGCAGCTTTTTTAGCGACTACCTTTTTCTTCGGAGCAGCTTTTTTAGCGACTACCTTTTTCTTCGGAGCAGCTTTTTTAGCGGCTACTTTTTTCTTCGGAGCAGCTTTTTTAGCGGCTACCTTCTTTACAGGTTTTTCACCTGTTACGCCTGGCAACGGACCTTCTGCTGCCAACGCGCTTAAAGTTGTTTTTTTCATAAAAGTTGTATTTACTGTTTTAGTTATTGGTTTTTCTCGTTTTATTTTTTCTTCACGTTTCGTTTCAGACTGCAATGTTAGTAATTTTTTTGTTGACTTCCTATTTTTTATCAATTCTTTTTCAACAGGTTTTTCAACACGTGTAATAAAATCACTCAGCACATTCATGTAATTTATGAATGCTTCGTAGGGTGTGTCGTATGGCGTGAAGTACTTGTGTACCGCGCCATCCGAGAAGAATTTGGTGCACATGTAATAGAAGTGGTCGGAGGCTTGAAGATTCCGGAAATCATGCCATAAATTTTTTTCGTTGCGTGCATAAATTTTTTGTTCGAGGCGGTATAATTGTTCAAAAGCCTCGTTTTGGAGCTCGTTTCCGAGCCATGCGCTGAGGTCGCGTTCTTCGTCGGCCCACGAAATGGCAAACGGTACATGCAGCGGCGCCACCGGTTGGTGCTTCGCCACCACGTCGGCGGGAGTAAGGAACTCGAACTTTGAATGAGAGAACACGCGCGCAGGAAGATGCCGCAGGAAGGCGAAGATTCCGGTTTCGGCGCCTTGATGTTCGCCGAAAGTTTCATAGTCCATGAACAGGTTGATGAGTTCGTCTTTCTTTGCGGCCACGTTGAGCCATGCCACATATTTCTCTACAGTGAGCGGCCATTCGCTCCATCCGCGATTCGAGAAGCGGAAGGCAATGTCGTCGCTCAGCCGGTAGTTTTTCAGGAGGATTTTCAGCTTGGGGTTGACGGCGTTCGTGTAAAGATAATTCGGGCTTTTCCATCCCAGGATATGCTTCGCGCCTTCGGTGAGCATGGCCGCGTATCCCATGTCGGCCACCATAGCGCCTATTTCGTCGGAGTAAATTAATTCGGTGTTGCGGAAAGTTACCGGTTTCTTCCCGAAATATTTTTTCACCAATGCCGCTTGCGCTTCCACCTGCGTGCGGAATTCGCCGGGACTTTTGAGCGACGCCAGCGAGTGGGAATAGGTTTCCGCCAGAAATTCCACTGCGCCCGTTTTGGCCAGCGCCTTAAAGCTGTCTAACACTTCGGGGGCAAACTGTTCAAATTGCTCGATAGCCGTTCCGGAAATGGAAAAACTAATTTTAAATTGCTTGCCGTATTCCTTAATCAAGTCGAGCATCAGTTTGTTTGCCGGGAGGTAACACCGGTCGGCCACTTTGCGCATGATGGAGCGGTTGGCGAAATCATCATAGTAGTAGTGGTCTTTCCCGATATCAAAAAAACGGTATTGGCGCAAACGTAAAGGTTGGTGCACTTGGAAATAAAGACATAAAGTTTTTTTCATAGCTTCTTCGTTTTATACCTTTATATAATAGGTATTATTTTTTAATCATTGCAGTAGGGTTGCCTGGTCACTGCCGATTCATATACTCTCTTCACGTAGAATGCCGCGTTGTCCCATTTGAGCGCGTTAACTTCTTCGAGGCCGCAGCGCACCGCCATTTTCGAGAGCGCGGGGTAGGCCAGCAGGCCGTGAATGGCGTCGGCGAGCGCATTCACATCCCAAAAGTCAACCTTGATGGCGTGTTTTAGTACTTCGGCCACGCCCGATTGTTTTGAAATAATGGTGGGCACATTGGAGCGCATGGCCTCGAGCGGGGAAATGCCGAAGGGTTCTGACACCGAAGGCATCACATACACGTCGCTGTAGGCGAACATCCGCTGCACGTCTGCGCCTTGCAGGAAACCGGTGAAATGAAATCGCGGGGCAATGCCCAGTCGCGCCACCCGGCGGATAGACCGGTTGAACATGTCGCCGCTTCCGGCCATCACAAAACGCACGTTGGGGTAACTTTTCAGCACTTTGGCCGCCGCCTCGATAAAGTATTCCGGCCCCTTCTGATAAGTGATGCGCCCAAGGAACGTGACCACTTTGTCGGTTATGCCGCGCGTTACATTCACCGCCGAGTATCCCTGAAAATCGACGGCGTTGTGTACCGTAATCACTTTTTCCGAAGTTATTCCGTAACGGTTGATGACGATGTTGCGGGTGAGGTTGCTCACCGTGATAACCTTGTCGGCTTCCAACATTCCCCAGCGTTCAATGTCATACACCTGTTGGTTGATATTTTCGCCGCTGCGGTCGAATTCGGTAGCGTGGACATGTATCACCAGCGGCTTGCCCGATATTTTTTTCGCCACAATACCGGCAATGTAAGTAAGCCAGTCGTGGGCATGAATCACATCAAACTGTTCGCGCAGCGCCACCGACGCTGCCACCAAAGCATAACGCGCCACTTCTTCCAAAAGGTTAGCGCCATACTTTCCCGAAAAGTTGTACTTCTGCCCGAAGCCGATAAATTGATTTTTGTTTCGTGTACCTTTAATATTATAGTTCACGAGCGCTTCAAATTCTTCCGGCGCGAGGTAGGGAATGAGGTTCGACCCGATTTCAAAAAAATTGACGCGCTTCCAGAATGCTTCGAACTCCTGTGCTTCGGCGAACAGTTCAATGTCGCTCGCATTAAGTATCCGCACAGCCGATTCGTCTTCATCGCCCGAAGCGCGGGGCATCACAAACAGTATCTCCACTTCATTTTTGGCCAAACCTTTCGTGAGGACGTAGCAGGCCGTGCCTAATCCTCCGGCAATATGCGGAGGGAATTCCCATCCGAACATTAATACTTTCATATCAATTTATTTTTCATATTGCTCGATTAGTTGTATGCTTCGTAATATTCCTGCCACGCTCCACGCCTGTGAAATGCTGCCGTGTGGCGAGTGCGGCGGGTCTCCGTGATAAAGCTCGGGGATGGCGCACAATCCGTGCATGCTCATGTCTTCTTCAAACCCCATTGCCAATTCCTTGGCGGTGGAAATAAAACTTTTTCCATGCAGCCGCAAATTGGCTTCGATATAAAACGACAACAGCCATGGATACGCCGTACCCTGATGCTGCGCCTCAAAGCGGGCAATTTGGTTGCCCTCGTAACGCCCCTTGTAAAGCGGGTTTTTCGGCGACAGCGTGCGGATGCCTTTCGGCGTAAGCAGTTGTCGCTCTATTTCCGAAAGCACTTTTTGTTTTACCTCGTCGGGCAGCGGGCTGTATGGAAGCGCACACGCGAACAATTGGTTGGGGCGCGTAGAAATATTTTGTCCTTCAGCGCCGACGTAATCGGCCAAATGTTTGCGCTCATCAGACCAAAATACCGGTAAAAAGTTTTGCGCTATTTTTTCACGAACGGCTGTCCATTCTTTTACAAATTTGGTTTCCTTATGCGCTTTGGCAAGTTCAATGGCGTAGCACACGGCGTTATACCATAACGCATTTACTTCAACTTGATAACCCGAGCGGGGCACTACCGGTTTGCCTTGCACCACAGCGTTCATCCAGGTTACCGGCTTGCCGTTTTCTTCGGCCCATATCAATCCGTTGTCGTGCATCTTCACATCGGGTATGCCGCCTTGTGCATAGGCCTGCAACACCGATTTCATTTTTTTGCCATACAGCGCCCACACTTTGGCGTCGGGCACGGCAAGCGCATATTGTTGAAGTGTCCAGAAATACCACAGCGGGGAATCTACCGGATAACTGAATCCGTCGTGGACTTTGTCCACATCGATAAAGCGGCCGTTGTTCAATTCTTTCGACATGGAGTCGAGCACGATTTTGCACGTCTTCGGGTCGTAGTTGGCCGCCAGCGTAAGGCCCGGCAGCGACACCAGCGTATCGCGGCTTTGTGCGCCGTAGAAAGGAAATCCCGCCACCACCTCAGTGTGTTTTTGACGATGCGAAATAAACTGGTCGGCCGAATTTTTCAGGCAATGGATGTAGCTGTCGCGCGGCGGGCGTATGGACAGCGCTTTTGTGAACTGCGTTTTCAGCGACCCCGGATTGGCTTCCTTGACCCCTGCCGACAAAATAACGCTTTCGCCTTTCTTCATGGAAAACTCGAAATAGCCCGGCACGAAAAGGTCTTCGGTCGATTCATAGCCGCGCCGCACTTCGTCCATATATTGAATGTTGTAGTACCAGTCGGGATTGGCGATGAGTTCGGCATGCTTGTTCACTTGCAGGTGTAACGTGGGAAAGCCGTTGTAGAGTTTCGATTTGAATCCGCCGGGTATATTGGCGAGTTGCGTGTTGGCGGTCATGTTCGCTTTCGTCAACTGATGCGCATTGCGGTAAGCCAGATAAGGCTTCAGGCGGACTACAGTAGGGGAGTGGGCGTCAACCAACGTATAGCGGATTAGCAGTTGGTCTTCGTTATGCACCAGCATCAACTCTTTCTTGAAAATCACGCCGCCCACGCGGTATGTGATGGTAGCAATCGGCTCGTAGGCAAAATCGATAATATATTTATGCCCGCGCGGTTCATAGACGCCCGGATAGCGATGAATGCCCAAGTTAAAAGGTTGTCCGTGTTGAATAATTGTTTCATCAATAGAAGAGAGCAACACGTGCTTGTCCCCCTGAAATTCATCAATAGGCACTACCAATAATCCATGATATTTGCGGGTATTACAGCCTACGATGGTGGTGTTAATATACCCGCCCGCACGGTTGGTAGCAAGCATTTCACGCCGGAGGGAGTATTCTAAGTTTACTAACTCTGCCTTATTAAATTTCAAGTAAGCCATAACTCCTGTGTTGAAAAATAAAAACGCAAGTTATTATTTTATTTTCATTTAAACAAAATTTATCAACAAAAAAATGCTATGAGCGCTGTTTTAAAATCAGGGCGGTGCGGTTGGGCAAGTATATTTGCAGATAATTTTTTCCGTTTTCGTGCAGCGTGAAATGCGCTACATCGCTGTTCACACGTGCGAAGCCGTTGAATGGCTTTGCGTCGCTATCGAGAATGGTTGCATATTTTCCGGCGGCTGTTTCAAACCGGTAATCGGTAAATGATTTTTCAGGATGAAAGTTAAATGCAAAGACCAATCCGCCCCGGCTGAAAATTAATACGTGGTCGCTTTCGTGCTGCACAAGGGTTTGCAAAGGGTGTACAAGGAAATTTTCGTTACATGCAAGGTGTATCATGGCCTTGTCGAACGCGGCGAGATATTGGTAGCGAAGATTGGCGTCGTCTACCAGATGCCACTGGCGGCGGGCATACTTGTAGCTCCATCCGTTGCCTTCGCGCGGAAAATCTATCCACTCGGGATGCCCGAACTCGTTTCCCATAAAATTGAGATATCCGTCGCCGGCGGTGGACAGCGTGAGCAGGCGTATCATCTTGTGCAAGGCCATGCCCCGCTCAATAATAATATGCGGCTGCGACCGGTTCATGGAATAATACATTTCCTTGTCCATAAGCCGGAAGGCAATGGTCTTGTCGCCCACCATCGCCTGGTCGTGCGACTCGGCGTAGCTTATCGTGTGTTCATCGCGGCGCTTGTTGGTTAGTTCGTAGAGCAGTTGCCCCACGCTCCATTGTTCGTCGGTTTGTTCTTTGAGGAGTTTAATCCAGTAATCGGCCACGCCCATGCTCAGTCTGAAATCAAAGCCCATGCCGCCGCCGTCAATGGGGGCGGCCAGTCCGGGCATGCCGCTCACATCTTCGGCAATGGTGATGGCCGTGTCGCTGAGTTGGTGTACAAGCCGGTTGGCCAACGTAAGGTAAGTAATGGCGTCTTCATCCTGCCCGCCGTCGAAATACATCGAATAGTCGGTAAACGCCCGCCCTGCGCCGTGGTCGAGGTACATCATGCTGGTCACGCCGTCGAAGCGAAACCCGTCAAACCGGTATTCTTCCATCCAGAATTTGCAGTTCGATAAGAGAAAATGCAACACTTCATCTTTTCCGTAATCAAAGCACCGCGAGTTCCACAAGGGGTGTTGTCCTTCGTGAAAATATTGGGTGTACGTGCCATCGAAGCGGCTCAACCCTTCTTCTTCGTTGAGCACCGCATGTGAATGGACAAGGTCGAGCACCACTGCAAGGCCGTGTTTGTGGGCTTCGTCAATGAGTTGCTTCAACTCGTCGGGCGTGCCGAACCGCGAGCTCGCGGCAAAGAAATTCGACACCTGATACCCGAAAGAGCCGTAGTAAGGATGCTCCTGAACGGCCATAAGCTGCAAGGTGTTGTAGCCTAACCGGAGCACACAAGGCAACACGTTTTTGCGAAATTCGTTGTACGTGGCCACGCGTTCTTCCTCGCCGCTCATGCCGATATGCGCTTCATAGATGAGTGGGTTTTGTACTTTCGCAGGCTTCGGATATTTCCATCCGTAGGGTTTCTCCGGATGCCATACCTGCGCTGCAAAAAGTTTTGTGCTTTCGTCTTGCGTGGCGCGCGTGGTGTAGGCGGGAAGCCGTAAGCCGCTTCCTCCTTCCCATTCCACCATCAGTTTGTAAAACATGCCATGCGCTAATATTCCGGCCGGAAAATTGATTTCCCAATTGCCGTTACCTATGGGTTGGAGCGCATATTCGGGCGATTTGCGCCAATTGTTACATTCACCAAGCAGATAAACGGCGGAAGCGCCCGGCGCCCATTCGCGAAATACCCAACCATCGGCGGTGCGGTGCAGCCCATAATACAAGTGTCCGTTAGCCGCATCGGTCAGCGAGGCATGGCCGCCACTCAGTTCGCGTTCTCTGATGAGCGCCCGCTCGTGGCGCCGCGCAATCACGTGCTTATACGGCTCAAGCCACGCATCGTTTTCCCAAAAGTTCAGTTCATTCATTATGGGGCTTCGTTCCATCATAAATCAAAACTTTTTGGGAGTCTATGCTCCGGCGCAAAAAAGGATTGCGGATAGAACCATGAGTTAATAAATCGACTTTCCGGTGAAAAAATAATTCAAAGTCA
>JAITQQ010000179.1 GCA_031288855.1 Prevotellaceae bacterium | reverse complement strand
GCCGATGAACTCACTTCTTCGCGCAGGCTGATAAATTCGTTCAATGTAGGCGTGTTGCTGTCTTCGCCTTTTTTAATGTAGGCTTTGACCTCTTTATTTCTTTTCAGTTCCCGGTAGCGTTTCTTCATTAAATATTCCTTGCTGTTCCGGTAGGTGAGCTGTTTAATCTGGTCGAGGTCTGTGGTGTATTCCGGCGACTCCACGTAGGTTTTCAGCGACATGTAGCGTTTAAAATCTTCAGACGATTGAATGTCGTGAAAGCGTGCATGCAGTTGCTCCAACGTATGCTGTTTGCGTTCATACCGGCGGGTTGAAGGTATAAACCCCGCCCCTGAGATAAAAGTGTAAAAATTAAACATAAACTTAAGAAATCAATTTAAATCCTTTGCCGCGGATATTGAGAATTTGAATAGCCGGGTCTCCGCAAAAATATTTACGGAGTTTTGTAATGTACACGTCCATGCTGCGGGCGTTGAAATAACTGTCGTCGTTCCAGATAGAAAAGAGCGCGGAATTGCGGTCGAGCACCTGGTTGCGGTTTAAGCACAGCAGGCGCAGGAGGTCTGCCTCTTTCGAGGTGAGTTTTATTTCTTCATTGTCAATAATCAATGTTTGTTTGGTGTAACAAAACGTGTAATTATTCAATTCAAAAATATCTTGCTCGGGGTCGGCTTGCATATTGCGGGCGCGGCGCATCACCGCCTCAATCCGCATTTGCAGCTCCTCAATGCTGAACGGCTTGGTCATGTAATCGTCGGCGCCGGAAGAAAACCCTTCAATCACATTTTCCTTCATTGCTTTTGCAGTAAGAAATATTATCGGCGTAGCGGCGTCGATTTGCCGTATTTCGTGCGCCAACGTAAAGCCGTCTTTTTTGGGCATCATGACGTCTAAAATACAAATGTCATATTTTTTGTTGCAAAACCCCCTGAACGCCTTTTCCCCGTCAGGGTATAAATCTGTCTGATAACCGCGGGCATTCAGATAATCACAGAGCAGAGAGCCCATGTTCTCTTCATCTTCCGCCAACAAAATGGCTGTTTTTTTGATATCCATAAAGTCTCGATTTAATCATTTTATTTTTTTTCTCATCACTGGCAAAATTACGGTAAAGGTACTTCCTTTTCCTAATTCGCTACTTACTTCTATTGTCCCATGGAGCATTACCACGATTTTTTTCGCATAACTTAGCCCCAATCCAAATCCTTTTACGGCATGCACATTGCCGGTAGATACGCGATAAAACTTGTCAAAAACCTTTTTTAAATGCTCATGGCTGATACCGCCTCCGTTATCTTGTATCTTAATTCGCACATCATTATTTACATTTTCGGCCGTTATCTTTATGTACGGGTCTTCCTTATTCTGAAACTTAATGGCATTGTCGAGCAGATTGGTAAACACGTTGGTGAGGTGCAACTCATCGGCCCAAACGGTAATGTCATTCAACGGGTCAAGATCGGTTTCCAGTGTTATCCCTTTCTTCTCTATTTGTATGATAAAATGTTGTATAACACCTGTTAACAGTAATAAAAGATCGGTTTCTTTGCATTTTAATCGTAAATTTCCACGTTCAAAGATAGCAATTTGCAGCACTTGTTCAACTAAAAATTGCAATCTTTTGCTTTCGGTGAATATCGTATTGGACAAATAAGGTGTTTTTTGCTCCTTGTTGGAAATACTCGGGTCATGCAGCATTTGTGCGGCCAGCGAGATGGTTGTAATGGGCGTTTTAAGCTCATGGGTGATGTTGTTTACAAAGTCGTTTTTCATTTCGGAAAAACGTTTTTGCCGGAAAATGATAAACAGGTTTCCGGTAAATGTAATTGTAATAATCAGTGAAAGCAGAATGGAAACAATAATCAGCAAGCGTGTTTTCTGAAGAATAAAACTTGCCTTGTAGGGGATATACACGTTTAAGAAATAACGTGTGGCGTATTCCGGATCTTTGGGAAAGAACATGATAATGTAAGTGTCGTCGGGTTGCATTCCCTTAAATCCTTCGCTGCAGAACAGGAGTTCCCCCAACTGGTCGGTTACGCCGAATTCGTAGGGAATACCAATGCCTTCCTCGTTAAATTCTTTTTCGAGCAGCGATTGTATTTTACTCAGCGATACCCGCTCTTCTATGGGGAGGTTGGCATTAAGAATGCGCGTGATGATGCCTTGCAGGAACGATTCCCGGGCGAGGGCTGTGTTGATTTTCCAATCTTCGACGATTTGAGAATTTTCCTTCAGCGTAGAGAGCAGTTCGTCGGCCTGATTTTTGTTCGAAAGTTTGATCTTGCCGGTTGCGTTCGGCAGGGCAGCGGGTTGCGTTTCCTGAACGATATAAGAATACGCTTCCTCTTCCTCGATGTCGGCAATAACATTTGCGAGGATGGCGTTTATTTTTCTGGCAAAACTTCCCTCCTCAGCTTGTCTAACGGAAACAATCCAAGTAAATTGCACATAAATCAGCGATAACGTACATACGGCTATTGCACCCGCCAGCGCCCATATTAACCGTTTATTCATGTGTAGTAGTTTTCATCCTACTTTGTGTTTTAAACAAAGTTACTAAAATTAGCAGATAAAACTACTAATTTGGTTTAAATTTTTTTCAGGAGGATGGAAGAATTATGCCCGCCGAAACCAAAAGTATTACTCAACGCTATGTTTACCTTGCGCTTTTGCGCTTTGTTGAGCGTCAGGTTGAGCTTGTAGTCGATTTCGGGGTCTTCGTGTTCAAAATTGATGGTGGGCGGTATGAAAGCGCGTTGCATGGCACAGATGCACGCTATCGCTTCCACCGCGCCGGCAGCGCCGAGAAGGTGGCCGGTCATGGATTTGGTAGAACTGATATTCAACTTGTAGGCATGGTCGCCGAACACCGCTTTGATGGCCTTAAGTTCGGCAATGTCGCCTATTGGGGTAGATGTGCCGTGCACATTCACGTAATCCACCTCTTCGGGTTTCACGCCGGCTTCTTCGAGCGCCAGGCGCATCACGTTGAAAGCGCCCATTCCGTCGGGGTGCGGCGCGGTGATGTGGTACGCGTCGGCCGTAAGCCCGGTGCCCAACACTTCGGCATAAATTTTTGCGCCACGCGCTACGGCATGTTCATATTCTTCAAACATCAGCCCGGCGCCGCCTTCACCCATTACGAATCCGTCGCGCGTTTTGTCGAACGGCCGCGAAGCCGTGAGCGCTTGTTCGTTATTGATGGAGAGGGCTTGTGCCGCGTTGAATCCGCCGATGCTCGGCTCGCAGATTCCGGCTTCTGAGCCGCCGGTTACGAAAAGGTCGGCCTTTCCGAGCCGGATGAGGTTAAACGCGTCGCACATGGCGTTGGTTGACGATGCGCAGGCCGATACGGTAGCGTAATTGGGCCCGCGAAAGCCGTATTTCATGGCGATTTGCCCGGCCGCAATGTCGGGAATCATTTTAGGCACAAGGAAGGGGCTGAAACGCGGGATATAACCGCCCTCTACATAGCTTTTCACTTCTTGTGTGAGGGTGTTAATGCCGCCGATGCCCGACGCCCAAATTACGCCGATGCGGTCGAGGTTTTCTGTTTCCAGTACAATCCCGCTGTCTTTCACAACCTGCTCGGCAACGACCATGGCAAATTGTGCGTAACGGTCGAGTTTGCGCACTTCTTTACGGTCGATGCCGAACTGGGCAGGATCAAAATTTTTTACTTCACAGGCGAATTTTGTTTTAAAATGCGTGACGTCAAAAAGGGTAATGGGCCCCGCGCCACTCGTTCCTTTTTCCAGGTTGTCGAAATATTCTTCAATGGTGCGGCCGAGCGGGTTAATGGTTCCTAAACCGGTTATTACTACGCGTTTTAATTGCATAATGGTCAAAATTAAGTACGAATTCGCCCGTAAGGCTTAATTACTTTGCGTGTTGTTCAATGTAAGAAACTACATCGCCAACGGTAACGATTTTTTCAGTATCGCCATCCGGAATCGAGATGCCGAACTCTTTTTCAAATTCCATAATCAGTTCCACAGTATCCAACGAATCTGCGCCAAGGTCGTTAGTAAAACTGGCCGTGGGAGTGATTTCATTTTCATCCACGCCTAATTTGTCAACGATGATGGCTTTTACTTTCGATGCTACATCTGCCATAATAAAATGTTTTAAATTAATATTAAATTGTTTTTTTCTAAAAAAATTTCACAAAATAGACTGCAAAGGAAATACTTTTCTTTAAAATATGAAAATTTTTTTGCAAAATCCGATTTTTTCTTTTAATTTCGCTCTATTAAAAAGAGTATATATGGCGCTTACTTACAAAAGGATACTATTAAAACTCAGCGGCGAGAGTTTAATGACTGCCGGCGGATATGGAATTAATCCGGAAATTTTATCGCAATATGCTGTGGATATTGGCCATGCGGTAGCTGAGGGCGCTCAAGTGGGCGTGGTTATTGGCGGCGGGAATATTTTTCGCGGCTTGCCGGGCGTAAATAAAGGGTTTGACCGGGTGAAGGGCGACCAGATGGGCATGTTGGCTACGGTCATCAACAGCCTGGCCTTGCAGAGCGCACTGTTGGCCGTGAAAGTAAACGCGGTGGTGTTCACTTCGATAACCATAGAATCGGTGGGCGAACGTTTTTCAAAAGACGTTGCGCTGCACTATTTGCAAAAAGGCACTGTGTGTATTTTTTCGGGCGGAACGGGAAATCCGTTTTTTACTACCGATACGGCAGCCGCGCTGCGAGCGGCCGAAATAGAAGCGCAGGTGTTATTAAAAGGTACGCGGGTTGACGGCGTTTATACCGCCGACCCCGAAAAAGACCCCAAAGCCGTAAAGTATGACCGGCTGACTTTTGAAGAAGCCTACAGCAAAAATTTAAAAATTATGGACCTTACCGCATTCACCATGTGCAAGGAAAATAATATCCCGGTCATAGTGTTCGACATGAACGGCGCGGGCAACCTGAAACGGGTGGTGCAAGGCGAACAAGTAGGAACAACAATCAGTTAAATCAGACTAAAACTTAATACCATGGACATTTCAAAAGCAAAAGAAGTACAGGATACCGCCAAGGGAAAAATGCAAAAAGCCTTGGAACATTTGGAAGCGGCAATGCTCACCGTGCGTGCCGGGAAAGCCAATCCGGCGATTTTTAATGCGGTGATGATTGATTATTATGGCGCGCCTACGCCGTTGCCGCAGGTGTCGAGCATCACCTCGCCCGATGCGAAAACCATTCTTATCCAACCGTGGGATAAGAATATGATTGCCCCTATTGAGAAAGCTATTATGGCGGCCAACCTTGGGTTTACGCCGCAGAACAATGGGGAGCATGTGCGTATCAATGTGCCGCCGCTGACGGAAGAACGGCGCAAGGAATTGGTGAAACAGGTGCGCACCGAAGGCGAAACGGCGCGTATCAGCATTCGCAATGCCCGCCGCGACGGTGTTGATTTGGTGAAGAAATACCAAAAAACGGCAAACGGTGAACGGCAAACGGTGAACGGTTATTTTCCGTTCTTTTCTCACATTCCGTAGGAATGTGCCGCTTGGTAGAAACCGGAATATCCCCATTAACGTTGCATCCTGTAGGGATGCATCCCTGACGGCACACCACGCATTACGGTATTTCGTTCCGCGCGGAACGGCGGCGTTGCGCGCAATGCCCCTACGGTGCGCCGCGCGGGTTTGCATCCGCACGCGCCACCCCCCGGGTGGCGGCGCT
>JAITQQ010000170.1 GCA_031288855.1 Prevotellaceae bacterium | reverse complement strand
AATGGTAATTTGAACAACAGGGATAAAGTAAATATACTTTTTGAAATAATACAACATAAAGGATTTGTTACAAAGTTAAAGGATAACGAAACAAAAACAACTACAAAAGTATTTGAGAGCATCAAAGAAATCAATGTGGAATATAACGACAATATAAATACAGCAAAAACGCTAAACAAGCTTGGATACAACGTGTTTATGCTGCCAAAGCTATTTAACAGCAAAAGTCCTGATTTTATTTTACAAAAAGATAAGATGATATACCTTTATGAGCTTAAAACTGTTTATGGAGAAAATTCATTGGAAAACCGGCTCAGCACCGGGTCCTTACAGTCAGACAGGATTATTCTCAACATCGTTGGCCGTGCAAATTCGCGGTATGTAGCCGATACGATAAAGAAGTTTTACCAAAGGAACAGGCACATAAAAGAGATAAAAGTTCTTTTAGGTGGGAAGCCGATAGACGTGAGATATGGTCAATTGCAAGATAGAAAATTTACTAAAAAATTCATGGATAGATGGGCAAGATAAAAAAATAACTCCCAAAGAAGAGTTATTCATAAAGTGTGCTACCGTAGAAGCCACTTTTCACCGAATTAACGGGTTGCTGTCAAAGTTTTCAGGGATTGCTCCTTTCGCTCCATGACATTGCAAATATAAACACAATTTTTTAAATTGCAAAAATAATTTACTTCACCCGGCCGGGGTTTTTCCCGACAAATGCAGCCCAACTCTTAAAACCGCCTGTTGCAGCAGGCCGGTTCGATTGGAAAAAGTGGCACATGGCGGCAGCCAATCCATCGGTGGCATCAAGGTTTTCGGGCATTTCTTTGAGATGAAGCAACTTTTGTAAAATGGCGGCTACTTGTTCTTTGGAAGCCGCGCCCTGCCCGGTAATGGCGAGTTTGATTTTACGCGGCGCATATTCGGTGATGGCAATGTTATGCGCCAAAGCAGCGGCAATAGCCGTGCCCTGTGCGCGTCCCAATTTCAACATGGACTGTACGTTTTTGCCGTAAAACGGCGCTTCAATGGCCATCTCGTCGGGATGGTAACCTTCAATTAATTGGGTCACCCGCTCAAAAATATACTGCAACTTGAGGTAATGGTCGGTTATTTTCCGCAGGTCGATAACGCCCACCACCAGCAATTCGGCGCGGTTGCCGGTGACTTTAATAATGCCGTATCCCATGATGGTAGTGCCGGGGTCAATGCCCATAATCACGCGTTCTTGAACGGTTGTTGCGGTTTTTATTTTTTGTGAAGCCATAAATTTATAATTCGATAATTAAATACCCGGACAGGCGCTTACTACTTTTTCTATTACTTCGGGAAAATGCCGGTATTCCAGTTCATGCACTTTTGCGGCGATTGATTCGGGCGTGTCGTGGGATGAAACGGCGCATCGCGCTTGGAAAAGAATTTCGCCGCGGTCGTATTCCGCATCTATCCGGTGAATGGTGATTCCTGTTTCCTTGTCGGCGTGGGCTATCACGGCGCGGTGTACGTGCATGCCGTACATTCCCTTGCCGCCATACTTCGGCAGCAGCGCCGGGTGAATATTGATGATGTGGTGCGGAAAGGCGGCGAGTAAATTTCCGGGAACGAGCCACAGGAAGCCGGCCAACACAACATAGTCAATATGATATTCCTGCAATTTTTGCAAGACAGTATCGCTGTGGTAAAAATCCGTTTTGCCGAAGGTGCAGGTGGGAACGCTTAATTTTCCGGCGCGCTGCAGCACCGGCGCTGTGGGACAGTTGCTTAGCACCAGCCCGATACGGATATGAGCATGATTTTCAAAATGCCGGATAAGGTTTTCGGCGTTGCTTCCCGCGCCGGAGGCAAATATAGCAAGGTGTATCATAAATTATACGCATTGATTACTAACATAATAAAAGCTATTACTATGCCTTAATATAAAAGGCAAAGGTAGGAAATTAATAAAAAACGAACGGTATTTTACCGATTTTTTGTATATTTGCACTTCAAAGTGTCAATATAGTATAACCTGAGCCTCAATGGAGCCGACGCGAATATTATTTGTTTGTACAGAGATGGAACCGTATCTTCCGGCGTCGGGAATAGCTACCGTAGTGCGGACACTTTCACAGGGAATTCAGGATAAAGGCCACGAAATTCGGGTCTTTCTTCCGCGTTATGGGTGTGTGAATGAACGGCGCAACCAGTTGCATGAAGTAATCAGGCTGTCGGGCATGAATTTGATTATCGACGACACCGACCATCCCCTGATTATTAAAGTGGCTTCGCTCCCTGCCGCCCGGATGCAAGTTTACTTCATTGACAATGATGATTATTTTCAACGGAAGTCCACTTTTTTCGATGAGGATGAAAAGTTTTTTGAAGACAATGACGAACGGAGTATTTTCTTTGTGCGCGGCGTGTTGGAAACTGTTAAAAAGTTGCGGTGGTCGCCGAATGTGGTGCACTGCCACGGTTGGTTTACCAGTTTGCTGTCGGTTTTTTTGAAAAAATCGTACAAAGACGACCCGCTGTTTGCCAAGACGAAAATAATATTGTCGCTCTACAATGAAGCGTTTCCACAATTGTTCAGCGCCAAATTTAAAGAAAAGATGGTGAGAGACGGCATCAAACAAAAGGATGTGGAAATATTGAAAGACCCTTCTTACGAAAATTTAATGAAACTTGCCATCCAATATGTGGATGGGGTAATTATAGGCGACCGGTATGGGTGTAAGGCGTTGGAGAATTATACGAAAAGCCTGAAGAAACCGATATTGGGTTATCAAGGGGCAAATTATGTGGAAGCCTATAATTCGTTTTATAATAAAATAATTGCTAAATGAATATTCGAAATTTGAAAATCTTTTTTGTCATAGGAGCTGTTTCTTTGCTGAACGCTTGTGTGGATATGGATAAAACGCTTGGCGTCGTGCTCGTGCCCGATGCGGACATGCTTACTGTTGAACAAGAAGTATTTAACCTTCCGGTTTATACGGCCAATGTGGATTCTGTGCTCACTTCTTCTACAACGGTGGGTACTATAGGGTATCTCAACCATGAGGTATTTGGGCTGTTTACGGCAGGCTCGGTATTCCGTATGCTCCCCAACACCCTCAACTTTGATTATGGAAACGCGG
>JAITQQ010000090.1 GCA_031288855.1 Prevotellaceae bacterium | reverse complement strand
CCCACCTGCCGCTTGCGCAAGGCCACTTCTTCGTTTACCGCTTCCAATACCGGGCTTTTCGGTATGGCCGCCTCAAACCACGCGTCGAAGCTGTTGGGAAGCGTAGCGCCGACGTAGCTGTCGTCGTCCAATGTCACGGCAATGCCGCCGTTCAACCGCTGTAAGGCTTGTAGCGCCGCCTTTTGTTCCACTGTCGTGCGTGCCATTTCGCCTTGCACGGTGGTAAGGTTTAGCTGCGCTTTATTGTATTCCAATATACTCACATCGCCGCGATTCAGGCGCTCGCGGTAACTGCGCGCCATGGTTTCCGCATGTTGCAACCGGAGGCTTAGCGCCTTTTTCAGGGCATTGTAATACACCGCATCAATACAATATTGTTTTGCTTCCAACAGAATATTCATAAGGCTTGTACGGTATTCCAATTCAAGCACGGCATTTTGTTGCCGGGCGGTTTTGCTTCGCAATCCCAGTATGGTGGCAAAATCGAACGTTTGCGTAACGCTAATGTCCGTGCGGTTTCCAATGGTTTGCGGAGCGCTCCAAAGATAATTAAATCCTACTTCGGGGCCGGGCAAAAAAATATTTGTCCGGTTTTCCAACTGTTGCGCGTTGGTGTGTTCCCGCAACATTTTCAGGGTGGTGTTTTGTTGCGCTACCGATTGCAGCACCTCGTCAATATGCTGTTGCGCCGCAAGGGGTGCACACCACAACAAAAGTAATATTGTGATTCTATTCTTCATCATTCAATTCGTCTTTTTCGGTTATCAAATACATTATTGGTATAATAAATCCGTTGAGCAGCGTGGAACTTAACAAGCCGCCGAGCAATACCTGCGCCATCGGGCTTTGAATTTCGTTGCCGGGCAAGTCGCCGCCAAGTGCAAGCGGAATCAAGGCCAACGCCGAAGTCAGCGCCGTCATCAGTATCGGATTGAGCCGGTCGAGCGACCCTTGCAGCACACATTCCTTTACCGAAAGTCCTTCGGCGCGGAGGTCGTTGTAGCGCGACAGGAGCAGCATCCCGTTGCGGGTGGCGATGCCGAAGAGCGAAATAAACCCGATGATGGCCGGGATACTGACAATCCCACTGGTGGAGAAAATGATAAACACGCCGCCAATCAACGCAAGCGGGAGGTTTAACAAAATGACCGTAGCCTGTTTTGCACTTTTGAAATCGTTGTACAGCAATAGGAAAATGACCAGAATGGCGAATATCGAAGCCAGTAACAGGATGCGCGACGCGGTTTGTTCGCTCTCAAATTGCCCGCCGTATTCAATATGGTAGCCTTCCGGCAACGCAACAGACGACGCCACTTTGCGCTGAATTTCATTTACCGTGCTGCGCAAATCGCGCCCCGCCACATTGGCCGAAACAACCACTTTTCGCGACACATTTTCGCGGTTTATCGTGTTCGGCCCGGTAGTCGAAACGATGTTCGCGACGTGGTCGAGCGGGATTTTTCCGCCGTTGGCGTCAATCATCAACGCCTTGATGGAAGCCATGTCTGCGCGATTTTCATCGTTCACTTTCAACGTGAGGTCAAATGATTTATTTCCTTCCACTACTTGCGACACGACTTCTCCGGCTAACATCACGCTGATAAAACGTTCAAACTCCGGAAGCGTAATGCCGTATTTAGCCAGCATGTCGCGCTTCGGGGTAATTTTCAGTTGCGGGCGTTCTACCTGTTGTTCCACGTTCAGGTCGGCGACGCCCCTGACGCCCTGTATGGCCGTTTTGATTTGCGTGCCTGTTTCAAATAATTTGTTCAGGTCGGCGCCGAAAATTTTTATTGCAATATTTGCCCGCGTGCCCGACAGCATGGCGTCGAGGCGGTGGGAAATGGGCTGCCCGATTTCGATATTCACGCCCGGCAGCGTTTTTAATTTTTCACGCATCTCGGCGATGACCGCGTCTTTCGAGCGCTTTGTCAAACGGAAGGGTGCTTCTATTTCCGACATGTTCACATTCAAGGCGTGTTCATCGAGTTCGGCGCGCCCTGTTTTCCGCGCCACCGTTTGTATTTCCGGGATGGTGAGCAAAAGTTGTTCTGCCTGCCGCCCTATCTTGTTCGATTCTTCCAACGAAATTCCCGGAATGGTACTGACGTTAACGGTGAACGAACCCTCGTTGAACGAAGGCAGGAAGCTGCGCCCTAGCGTAAAGAAAACACCGATGGATGCGAGCAGCAAAATGCCTATTGCGCTTAACATTATTTTTTTGTGCCGCAGCGTCCATCGCAAAGCTATTTCGTAAAACCTCTTTAAATGGCGCACCACAAAAGGCTCTTTCTCTGTTCCGGCATTCCGGTTTTTGTGCAAAAGATAACTGCACAACACCGGCGTAAGCGTTAACGCAATGGCGGTAGATGCAAATAAAGCCACGATGAATGCAATGCCTAGCGGGGCTAGCATCCGGCCTTCCATTCCCGAAAGGAAAAACAGCGGAACGAAGCTGGTCACGATAATCAAGGTGGAATTAAAAATAGGCCGCCGCACTTCTTTCGACGCTTCAAATATCACCGTCAGCACGGGTTGCCGCATGTCGTCAGGCTTGTTCCGGTTTTCGCGCAAGCGTTTGAATACATTTTCCACATCTACAATCGCGTCGTCAACCAATGAGCCGATGGCAATGGCCATGCCGCCTAAGCTCATGGTATTAATCGTTAGCCCCATGAATTTGAGCGTGAGTATCGACGCCAACAGCGACAAGGGAATGGTCACTAATGAAATCAAAGTTGTCCGCACGTTCATCAGGAAAATGAACAGGATGATGACCACGAAAATCCCGCCTTCGAGCAACGCCTTTTGGATATTGCCGATGGCGCTATTGATAAAGTGCGATTGGCGGAAAATATCGGTTGACACTTTTACGTCGGCAGGCAGGGTTTCCTGCAACTCCGACAGCGACTGGTCGAGTTTCTCCGTCAGTTCGAGGGTGCTCGTGTGCGATTGCTTGGTGATGGTGATGAGCACCGCCGGCTGTGTGCGTACGGAAGCCACTCCCAGTTTCGGCGCTTTTGCCCCGATTTTTATGGCGGCGATATTTTCAAGTACCACCGGCGTATTGTTCACCGTTTTGATTACGGCTTTTCCCAATGCCGCCACATCGTCAGTGGCCAGCACGCCGCGGATGATATACTCATTCCCGTATTCATACAACACGCCGCCCGCGGCATTTTGGTTCATGCCTTGCGTCACGTCTATCACCTCGTTGAGGCTTATTCCGTAATGTTTCATTTTCGCAGG
>JAITQQ010000065.1 GCA_031288855.1 Prevotellaceae bacterium | reverse complement strand
CAAATTTCCCCTTGTCGGCAAAACCTTTTTCTTTCAATTCAACAATTTTGCGCATCAACGGATGCTGTAACTGGAATGCGATGTCTTTGTTATCTGTGTAGAAGTTCATTGTTTATTTATTAGTAGATTAGTAGGTTAGTAGATTAGTAGGTTAGTAGTTAATGTGAATTTGTAGAGTTCGTAGATTTATAGTTAATATGTTCGTTTTCCCGTAGGCTTCCGCAGTAAGCATTTAACAGACGACTCACCGTTTCTATCATATCTTTTCTTTCCTCATACATAAGCGAGTCTATATAATTTAAGTCTTTTGAAAGAATAAAGTAGTAACGACATTCTTCCAAAGAAGCCTGTGCAAAGTTATAAAAGCGTAGTTTTTCCTTTCCGGTACGTCTTTTATATCCTTCTGCAATATTTGCGGCAATAGATACGCCGGCTCTACGGAATTGGGACGTTAAACCATATGTTTCCTCTTTGGGAAAGCGTTTCGTCATTGAGTAAATCAAAAGAACTAACTCATGTGCCTTTTGCCACGCTATTACATCGGTAAAAGATTTTGTTGTCATATTCTACTCAACTACTCTAAAACTACTTTAACTACTAACATTATTTGCTATTCCCCCGGTAGCTTTTAATCATTTTCGGAATTACCTCGTTCATGTCACCCACAATGGCATAGTCGGCAATCTGATTAATGGGCGCATTGGCGTCGGTATTGATGGAAATCACAATAGCCGATTGGTCCATGCCGGCTGTATGTTGGATTTGTCCCGAAATGCCGCACGCGATGTACAGTTTCGGGCGTACCGTAACGCCCGTTTGTCCTACTTGGCGGGCGTGGTCAATGAAACCGGCGTCAACCGCCGCACGCGAAGCGCCCACTTCAGCGCCCAGCACTGCCGCGAGGTCGAACAATTGTTTGAAATTCTCTTTGCTTCCCACGCCGTAGCCGCCGGACACAATAATCGAAGCGCCTTTAATATCAATTTTCCGTTCTTCAATATGGCGTTCAATGATACGCACGGCAAAATCAGCGTCATGCAAATATTTTTTCACCTCTACCTTTTTCACCTCGCCCTGAACAGATGTGGGCAGCGGCTCTTTCTTCATCACGCCTTCGCGAACGGTGGCCATTTGCGGCCGGTGGTCGGGGTTAATGATGGTGGCAATGATGTTTCCGCCGAAAGCGGGGCGAATCTGGTACAAAAGATTGGTGTAACTGTTTCCTTTGGTATCGGTGTGATCGCCGATTTCAAGGCTGGTACAGTCGGCCGTCAGTCCGCTTTTCAGCGCGCTCGATACGCGGGGCGCCAAGTCGCGGCCTACGCTGGTAGCGCCAAACAGCGCAATTTGCGGCTGCACTTCTTTGATAAGCCCTGCGGTAATAGCCGCGTGCGGCAAGGTGCGAAATGGGTCGAGGCATTCGTCGTCGGCCATATATACAATATGTGCGCCATAATTCATCAACTCTTTTTCAATACCCGAAAGTTTACTCCCGATAGCAAGGGCTTCCACCTTACATCCGAGTTGGGCGGCCAGCCCGCGCCCCTTGGTAAGCAATTCAAGGCTGACATCGGCTATTTTCCCGCCTTCCAGTTCACAATATACAAACACATTATTCATATCATTAACGCTTAGTTCTTAACTCTTAGTTTTTTTTAATTCTTAACTCAACCAATCGTGTGGTTAGCCATCAGTTCTTTGATCAAACCATCAATATCTTCATCGACAGCGGTAAGTTTTTTTGATTCCTTCGCCTGAAAAACGATATTTTCAATTTTCTTTACCTTCGTCGGCGACCCCGACAATCCGAATTGTGTTTCTTCGCCTCCCACGTCGGCCACGCCCCATTCGGGAATGCGTAAATAATCCACATTCTTTAAATCGGTATCATAATCGGCGCCGGCTTCCTGAATTTCGGTCAGGGTTTTGGCATATTTGTATTTAAGCAATTGTTTGGCATGGCGCGGGCGGCAACCGGGCGCCGAAGCGTGCACGGTCACAACCAGCGGCAGCGTAGCAGCTACGGTTTCCACGCCGCGCTCCAAGCGGCGTTTAATCATCATTTCTTTGCCGTCATACGAAATAATTTCTTCGGCATAAGTAACCTGCGGCCAACCTAATTTTTCGGCTACCTGCGGGCCTACCTGCGCAGTATCGCCATCAATGGCTTGCCGGCCGGCGATGACAATGTGGGGTTGCATTTTGCGCAATGCCTGCGCCAAAGCGTAAGAAGTAGCCAGCGTATCGGCGCCGGCAAACTTGCGATCGGTAAGCAACACCCCGCCGTCTGCGCCACGGAACAAACCTTCGCGAATAACATCGGCGGCGCGGCCGGGCCCCATAGTCAACAAATGAATGGTTGCTCCCGGATAGCGGTCTTTAAGGCGCAACGCCTGTTCCAGCGCATTCAAATCTTCGGGATTAAAAATAGCAGGAAGCGCGGCGCGGTTTACCGTTCCGTCTTCTTTCATGGCATTCTTACCCACATTGCGTGTGTCGGGCACTTGTTTCGCCAACACAACAATTTTCAACGGTGTAGTCATAATTTAAATTTACGATTAAGATAAAACATTATGCTTGTGCGGTGTTGTTTCCAAAAGTCATAGGGATAGGAGTAATCCCGTTGCCATTGTTCGCTTTAACTTTTCCATAGGCGCTTTCATATTTCAACACATTATCCTGCAAAGCGGCCAACAGGCGCTTGGCATGTTCGGGCGTGAGGATAATACGGCTTTGCACTTTCGCTTTGGTAATACCGGGCATCAGGCGCACAAAATCGAGCACAAACTCACTATGCGAATGTGAAATGACCGCTAAGTTGGCATAGGTGCCCTGCGCCATTTCTTCACTCAATTCAATATTTATTTCGTTATTCTTGCCGGGTTGTTCCATTAAATTTCCTCCTCTGTTTTATTTTTTACGGCTATTGTTTCTATTTCGATTAAAGCGCCCATGGGCAATTTACCGACCTGATACGCCACACGCGCCGGATAGGGCTCTGTATAGAAAGAAGCATACACTTCATTCATCGCTGCGAAGTCATTCATGTCGGCCAAAAGTACCGTTGATTTTACCACATCGTGAAAACTGTATTCCGCTTCCGTAAGTATTTCCCCGATATTGTGCAAGCATTGTTTGGTTTGTTCCTTCACCCCGCCTTCCACAAATTTTCCGGTTTCCGGGTCAATGGGGAGTTGTCCTGAAATATATAAAGTGCCGTTAACCTCTACAGCTTGGCTGTATGGCCCCACTGCTTTCGGCGCATGGGGGCTAAAAATAATCTGTTTCATAATCGCTTGTTTTTAAATTCTACTTTGACAAAGATACAGATTTTTTTCATTATTTCATTTTTTTATTATCTTTGTATTCCATTTTTATGGGGATGAGAAGCGTAAATAATTATAAATTAATGTTTAATGGCCTGAGTCCGGGAAAACATACGTTTACATTCGACATTGATGATTTGTTCTTTAGTTTATTTGAAGGGTCAGAAATCGAACATGGTAAGCTTTTTTCTGAAATCGTAGTAGAGAAACAATCCGCTTTACTGCAATTGGACATAAAGATTACAGGAAGCGTAAACGTGGAATGTGACCGCTGCCTCGACGAACTTGATGTACCTATAAATTATGAAGGCCGGCTGCTCGTAAAATTCGGTCAGGCGACGAACGCAACGGAAGCCGATGACGAAATAATGATACTTGACCCGGGTGAAGATGAGATTGATTTATCGCAATTTTTGTTTGACAGCATCAACGTAAGTTTGCCCATGCAGCGCATACATTCCGAGGGATTATGCAACAAAGAAATGATGGAAAAACTTGAGGAGTTAAGAGTTAAAAACTAAAAGTTAGAATTAGAATAAAAAAATTAAAAATTAGAAATAATGGCACATCCGAAACACCGAATTTCCAAACAACGCCGCAATAAACGCAGGACTCACGATAAGGCAGAAATGCCGACACTGTCGAATTGTTCTAACTGCGGCGCAGCTGTTTTATATCATCGTGTATGCCCCGAATGTGGTTACTACCGTGGCCGTTTGATGATAGAAAAAGCTACCGCTTAATTTAAACAGGCATCCTATGATACGAATAGGAATTGACGCGATGGGGGGAGATTATGCCCCGAAAAATATAGTGCTTGGAGCTATTCAAGCCTATTCGCACATACAACCGAAAACACGGCTGGTGTTGTTTGGCGATACCGAACAGATTGCAGCGCTATGCAAAGACTCCGGATTTGATGTGGCAAAGTTCGATATTATACACACCACACAAGTCATTGAGATGAACGACCATCCGGCAAAGGCCTTCCAGCAAAAACCGGATTCGAGCATCACCGTAGGCTTTGGGGCGTTGGCCAAAATGCGGATTGACGGCTTTGCCAGCGCCGGAAGCACAGGCGCTATGCTGGCTGGAGCCATGTACACCGTAAAAGCTATTCCGGGCATTATCCGCCCGGCCATTGCAAGTGAATATCCTTTGCTGACAGGAGGCACGGCCATCATCCTCGACGTAGGGCTAAACGTGGACTGCAAACCCGATGTGCTGTATCAATACGGATTGCTCGGCACTATTTACGTCAAACACATGAGCGGCATTGAAAACCCGCGGGTGGCGCTACTGAATATCGGCGAAGAAGAGGAAAAAGGCAACCTGCAAACCAAAGAAGCCTACAAACTGATGCAGGACACTACGGAATATCATTTCGTGGGCAACATCGAGTCCAATCATTTGTTTTCGGGTGAAATTGCCGACGTAATCATAGCCGACGGATTTGTGGGCAACGTCGTGCTGAAACAAGCCGAAGCCATGTATGCATTAGCTAAAAAACAAGGTATAGATAACGAATATTTCAACCGCTTCAACTACGAACTTTACGGCGGAACACCGGTATTAGGCGTAAATGCGCCTGTTATTATCGGGCATGGCGCTTCTTCTCCAAAAGCCATCGAGAACATGATTTTGCAAACAGAACACGCCGTACAAGTGAGATTAGTAGAAAAAATAACAGAGGCCTTAGAAATCGAATAATGACAACTCCAACCGCAGCCATAACAGGCGTTGCCGGCTACTTGCCGGATTATATCCTCACCAACGAGGAACTTTCACAAATGGTAGAAACCTCCGACGAGTGGATCACTTCGCGAACAGGTATTAAAGAACGGCACATCCTTAAAGAGCCGCACGCCGGCACATCGGTAATGGGCGCTAAGGCTGTAGAAGCGCTGCTGAAAAAGACCCATACCAAGCCTGAAGAAGTGGAAGTGCTTATCTGCTGTTCGGTAACACCCGACATGCTCTTTCCTGCCACCGCAAACATCATTTGCGACAAGGTGGGCATTATGAATGCGTGGGGCTATGACATTAACGCAGGATGCTCGGGATTTTTATTTTCGCTCGCCACAATATCCAGATTTATTGAAACAGGAAAATATAAAAAAATCGTCCTGGTGGCAGCTGAGAAAATGTCATCTGTCACCGACTACACCGATCGCACTACTTGTCCCCTGTTTGGCGACGCCGCCGTAGCGGTGCTCATTGAGCCGAACCACGAAGGGCTAGGTTTGATTGACGAAATTTTACACGTAGACGGTATCGGCCGCAAATATTTATATCAGAAAGCCGGCGGCTCGAAGTATCCGCCTACGGAAGAAACAGTGCGCAACCGTGAGCACTTTATTCACCAAGACGGGCAGGCAGTATTCAAATTTGCCGTAAGCCGTATGGCCGACACAGCCGCCGAGATGATGGAAAAGCACCGCCTCACCGCCGACGACATTGCCTATTTGATACCGCACCAAGCCAACCTCCGCATCATCGACGCTACGGGAAAACGCATGGGGCTCTCGCCCGACAAGGTATTGATTAACATTGCACGTTACGGCAACACTTCGGCTGTATCCATCCCGCTGGTGCTCATGGATTACGAAAAACAGTTCAAGAAAGGCGACACATTGATTTTTGCCGCCTTTGGCGCAGGTTTCACGTGGGGCGCACAATACTACAAGTGGGCTTACTAATTCTCCGGCCTCATAGTTCAAGGGATAGAACGAAAGTTTCCTAAACTTTAAATTCCGGTTCGAGTCCGGGTGAGGCTACCACGCCTTTAGTCGTACAAGCCATTGATAGCGTCAATAGCCTGCTGAATGCTGCCGCTACGCAGGTCAGATGCTTCAAAGGTTACATACTGATTATTTTCGACGGTTACCAATTTTGTAGCATAGACAAATTGTCCTGTCTTCGCATCGCCCGAAACAAAAATCACGAACATCTTAAAACCAATGGGAGCTACGCCTGTGTGTTCGGTAAAATA
>JAITQQ010000086.1 GCA_031288855.1 Prevotellaceae bacterium | reverse complement strand
TTGGTAGCTTCGGAAGGCAAGTTAACTGTGGCGTTGGATGTGACCGTAACCGAAGCGTTGCGTCGTGAGGGCATTGCCCGCGAGCTGGTGAACCGTATCCAAAATTTGCGTAAGGACAGCGGTTTTGACGTAACCGATAAAATCACCGTTACCTTGCAGCAGCATCCTATGCTTGCGGCCGCAGTGGCCGATTTTGAGGATTTTATTGCCTCACAAACGTTGGCTGTGACAGTGAAATTGGCAGATGAGGTGCCCGGCGGCATGGCCATAGAAATTGACGAAACAGCTTTACAAGTGGCAGTGCGGAAGGTGCCTGTTTAAGGAGTTTGTAGTTTGCTGATTTCATTCCAATAAAAGAAGGATTCAATATTACTGCGTTTGAGTTTATTCAATTTTGCAGGCATTGGAGATTCAATAACAACATTGCGGAGCGGCTCAATATTATTAGGATTGAAGCGATTTACTTTGGTTATTTGATTTGCTATTAAAACAGAAAGATATGCTGCTTTTGAAGCGCTAATTATCGCGTTATCCAGCCGGTATTTTTCGCTATGAATAAAATGCTGTATTCGTTTTATACCTTCTTGCAATTGTTTAAAATTGTCAGTGTCCACATCTCCTTTTAGGCATATACACAATGATGTTTGATAAATGTCATCAAGTACCTGCGTTATATTTTCGGAATCGAAGCCTCGATAGGTTAGCTCAATGGATGAAAACGTTCGAAACGTTTTGGCAACTATTATTAAATCGTTGATCACATCAAACAATGAGCCAATGTCAAAAAGTTGTTTTATAATTTCCATAGCATAACTTTTATTGTTTTTGAAATAAGGTATGCCTGTAGTATTGGGTGCAAAAGCGGTGAGTTTATCGCCTAATAAATCCGCGCTACTCGGAACATTTACAATTGCGGGCTCTCCGCCTGTTTTAAGAAAAGGGCTTGCAATAGGTAATGGAATAACATTGCTGTAATGTATATCTTCAAACAACACGTCAAGTAGGATATACTCCGTATTCGTATGGGTGGCGTATGTAGCTTGATAGAAAAACTTGGCATGACTCTTAGGTATGTTATTCGTGCTTATGCGATCGACTAATTTAACTTCGCTGAATCCATAATCTCGCGCATGTTTTTGTAAATATTGTTCTATATCAGTGCCGGGTGGACAAATAATATCAATATCGATAGACAATCGCCTGGCACTATTGAGGTGAAGCATCAACGACGTGCCGCCTTTAAAAACAAATGGGCATCCCGATAAAGTCAGCGCTTCAAGTAATGAAAATGCGCGGATGGTTTTTTCTATCAACGTTATGTCGGTGAAATTGTTCTCGGCGGCAACTTGCCTTATCCATGCTATCGTTCGGCTATCGGGATGTATCATATTATATTATTCCATAGTCGTTCTACTTCTTCTTTGCGCCCTCTTCGTGAGGCATAGCGCAATAATTTCCGCTCATTTATTTTGTGTTGTTCTTTTATATTGGCATAAAAATAATTAATTTCACTTCCTTGCATAAAGCTAAACTCTACATCGCCGGCCATATCTACTAATATTTTTTCAATGGTTGGGATATTAAAACCTTCTAATAATTTCATAGGTGCTTCAGACAATAAAGGCCGAACAATAATCGCCTCTGTTCCGCTTATATAACGATCGTATTCCTCTTTATCCGGCATTAGAAATACACGTTTGGCGTTCATACTGCTAATATAATCGAACACAGATTCCACAGTATCACGTGCTGTATCTACGTAAATATAATTGAAGTTGGGTATGTGGCGCATGTAGCGAACAATATCATTACTGTTCCAAACGCAATAAGACAGAAAAGGAAATTGTGCTTTTATTTGTTTGTTTAGCGTTTTTATTTCATCGGACATAAAAGTTGTAAAACTTCTCGAAGAGGAAGATAAACTATAAACACCACGTGCTACACGTTTCAATTCGCCATTTTCCACAAGCCTGTTCAGTTGTAACCAGACGGCATTAGGAGAAACCGTGTGATGTAAACTTTCTAAATAAACAATCAAATTTTTACGTGTGAATTGTCCGTTTTTAGATGCATAATGTAATATGTCGGTAGTTGTGACCATAAAATAATATGCAAATATATAACAAATTTGACAATAAACTATGATTTTTGCCGAAAATGTTGTATATATTTTATGTAAAAATGATTAACGTGTTCTGCCTATCTGCGCTGCATCTTCCAGAATTTTGTTCATGGGAAAATGCGTGAAAGAAAGGTTTTCTTTGCATCTCAATATGCTTTTGAGCAACTTCGCCTTGATGTACAGATAGGCGTTGTCGGCCGTAAGCCCCGAAGCTGCGTAGCGGTTTGAAAGTTGCGAGTGCAACCGTTTTTTGATGCGCCGTTGTAACGCTTCCAAAGCCGCAGGATTGGCGGAAGGTACGATAAACCGGCAAAATTCGTCAATCGGGCTGTTGTCGTTCAAGTGAGCCAGAAAAGCGGGATATATGGTGCGAGAGTACGCCTGCAAGAAGTCTTGCAAGAAAGGATTGGAGGCCAGATAGTGGTTTTCTATGGCATACGTGTAAGTTTGCAGGATAAAATCTTTTACGCCGTACAACGGTTGCGCCTGTTTGAGATAATCATAGTCGCTGTCTATGCAAATAAAGAAGCGGGGATTCAGGTACGCCCGGTATTTCATGCACTGTTTTTTCCCCGAAGTTTGGTCTTCCCGGTTGTCGGACCCCGACACCGCCCGCACGTTCAGGCCGGCATGGGCGAGCACCTGTTTCCAGAATATTTTATCGGTTTCGCCTTCCACATGCACAATAGCGTCGAGCCTTTTCAGGTAAGTTTGATCGGTGTACCAGCGCGCCCACTTGCGATAGAAATTGTTTCCGGGCATCATTACTTTTGCAATAATTCTTCCATGAAAACTAACTTGTCGTTCCACCCATCGCCGAAAATACCGGGAGAGTGGGTGGCGATAAACAATTGGCAACTGGGGTTGAATTTCCGGATGGTGTGAATAAGCTTATATTGCCAATCAATATCTAAAGAAATTTCGGGCTCGTCCATTAGTAGAATGAAGGGCTCCTGGTCTTGTATGAGCGCGTGGGTTAGAATGATGAGCAATTGCTTTTCGCCTGCCGAGAGGTGTTCGAGCGATAATTTTTCGCCGTTTTCGCGTTTGAAAAATACGTTGTTGCTTTGTATCTCGAATGTTTTTCTGGTGGTGAAAAAGAAGTCATTCACCGTAGTTATCCACTGTTGTAGCCGTTCGTTGATGCGGATGCTGGCGTCTTGGCTTTCCGTCGCTTTCAAACGGTAACTGTTGAGCGACATTTCGTGGGTGTCGAAAATGGCTGCCATGAGGCGAGCGGCGAGCGGCGACAACTCTTGATCGAGCGCTTTCTTTTCTTTTATAATTTCATCAAACGTGTTTACAAAATGATATTTGCAATGGTTATCACACAGGCTGTCGTCTTGTCCGTCTTTAATTTTAATATTGATGTTATCGCCTTCTATGTGCAGGGCGTATCCGTGTGAAAGGAAGCGGTGTAAATCAAGCCTTGCGCTGTCGCGACACGATAAAGCAACGTCGAGTATTCGCAACAATGTACTCTTTCCGCTACCGTTGATGCCGACCAAAATATTTACATCGGAATAAGGTTGCCAATCAATATTATATTGCGCCCAAAACTTTTCTATCTTGATTGATCGTATCATATATGCTTGTGTACGTGTGCCATTCGTATAAAAATACAAAGGTACGAAATTATTTGTCATAATATCTTGGCTTTCTTTAAAAAAGTTTGTATATTCGCATCCTATTTAATCACCGGAGGAGTGAGTATGGTAAAGAGTAAGATAGCGGTAACAGAGAAATCACGCTACAGCGACGCGGAGTTACAGGAATTTAAGGCTGTAATTCTTGATAAATTGGATAAGGCGCAAAAAGATTACGATCTTTTAATGTCGAGCGTAACGCATAGCGGCAGTAACGATACGGAAGACACTTCACCCACATTCAAAGTGTTGGAGGAAGGCGCTTCTGCACTTTCCAAAGAAGAATCGGGACAGTTAGCCATTCGTCAGCAAAAGTTTATCCGTTCATTGGAAGCGGCGCTGGTGCGCATCGAAAACAAAACTTATGGCGTTTGCCGTGAAACAGGAAAATTGATTCCCAAAGAACGTCTTTTATCGGTTCCGCATGCCACGTTGAGCATTGAAGCTAAAAGCAAGTAACCGCAATAGAAAATCGTGCCCTATTCAGTATTCCATTTTAAAACAATAAGCCCATGAGGTTGTCCTCCGGAAAAGTTGCTGTTATTATTATTGTCGCAGTTCTTGCTATCGATCAGGCTGTGAAAATCTGGATCAAAACACACTTGGCGCTTCACGAGAGTATTCCTGTGTTTGGCAATTGGTTTTCCATTTATTTTACTGAAAACGCCGGCATGGCTTTCGGCTTGAAATTCGGCGGAGAAATAGGGAAAATTTTTCTGACGGTTTTTCGTATTGCGTTGGTTGCGTTGATTGGTTTGTACATATCCAAACTGCGGAAGAAAGGCGCTCCGGTGGGCGTGATGGTGGGCATGGCATTAATCTTTGCCGGCGCGGTGGGAAATATTATTGACAGCCTTTTTTACGGGCTGTTGTTTACCGGGTCGGCAGGACAGGTGGCTGCATTGTTCCCCGCCGGTGGCGGCTATGCGCCTTTTTTACAAGGAAAGGTTGTGGACATGTTGTATTTCCCGATCATCGAAACTACCTTTCCCGCATGGGTTCCCGTGTGGGGAGGCGAGGAATTTGTTTTTTTCCGTCCGGTGTTCAACATTGCCGATTCGGCCATTACAATAGGGGTGATTTATTTGCTATTATTTAAGCGCAGCTATTTCTTAAAAAAGTAAATGAAGAAAACCGCATTTGAAAAAATTATTTGGAATATTCTTTTTAGCCATACTATGCGCCACGGTGTTTGCGCAAATACCTACGGTGCTTACGCTGGCGCCCGATGCGCGTTCCACGGGCATGGGAAACCTTGGCGTAGCGACTTCCCCCGATATTAATTCGCAACATTTTAATGTAGCGAAATATGCTTTTTCCCAAACGCAAAAAAGTGGGGTATCATTCTCCTATTCGCCTTGGCTGCATGCCTTGTCCGACGACATGAGCGTGCTTTATTTGTCGGGTTTCGGAAAAATAGGGAATGGCCATTACCTCAGCGGGTCGGTGTCGTACTTTGCCGCCGGGAAATTTATCCTGACGGATGGCACGACTACCGTTACGCAAAGTCCGGCGGAGTGGGCTGTTGATGTAGGATATTCGCGGCAACTGTCGCCATATTTTTCGATGGGCTTGGCGTTCCGCTACGTGTCGGCGATTTATGCGGAACGCGGTATGTTGTCGGTAATGTCGGCCGGCGCGTTTGCCGCCGATGCGGGATTTTATTTCCGCATTCCTGTTGAGCGCCAATTTTTATCGGCCGGATTGCAACTTGCAAATATAGGATCAAAGTTGAATATCGGAAATAATGAAACAGCATTTCTTCCTATGGCATTGCGGTTGGGCGTGCATTATGAAATGAATTTTCAGGAAATCCATGCGTTGGGTTTTGGCGTGGAAGCAAATAAACCCTTAGTTCCGGAAGACGATGCCGGTGCGGGTGTTTTTGCCGGTATGGTCAAGTCGTTTGGAAATTCGTTTTCGGAAATTACGTTTGGTTTTGGCGGCGAATATACGTGGAATCATTTGTTGGCGGCGCGTGCAGGCTATTTGTACAACCATGAACAATATGGCGGCCGTGCTCATTTTTCTTTTGGGGCCGGCATATCTTACCACCGGTTGTTGTTTGATGCGTCTTACTGGCTGCCGGCATCAAGCAGCAACAACGCGTTGAGTAATACTTTTTATGTTACGTTGGGCTATTTTTTTTGAATAATCATTAGCCCGTCGCGCAAGGGAAGAAGAAGATTTTCGACCCGTTCGTCGTCGCGCACCAGATCATTAAATGCCATGATATTTTGTGTTTGCACATCGTTAGGCAAAGGGTCGGCGGTTACTTTGCCGTCCCAAAGTACGTTGTCTGCCATGATGTACCCGCCGTTGCGTACCTTGTCAAAAACGGCGTGGTAGTAGGCGGTGTATTCACGTTTGTCGCCATCGATATACACAAGGTCGAACGTTTCGTGAAATGTGGGGATGAGGTCAAGGGCGTTGCCGATGTGGAGTTTTATTTGGTTGGCTTGCGGGCTGCGCCGGAAAAAAGAACAAAGCGTGTCGTGCAATTCATCGTTGCGTTCTATGGTGTGTATTTCGCCGCCGGGCGCAAGCCCTTTGGCTAAGCAGAGCGTAGCATATCCGGTAAACGTGCCGATTTCCAATATCCGCCGGGGTTGGATCATGGCGCTGAACATGGCGAGCAGCCTCCCCTGTATGTGCCCCGAGAGCATGCGCGGATTCATGGTGTGAAGATGCGTGTAACGTACCAGCTCGTCGAGCAAAAGATCGGCGGGCGAAGTGTGCGCTTCAATATATTGGTCGAGATTCATGCGAAATCAGGTATAAATTAAAGTGGAAAGCCGGTCGGGATGAAGCATTTCTTCTGCAATTTCTTGCAGTTCGGCGGCCGTTACGGCGTTTATTTTTTCTTTGATTTGTTCGGGCGTTTCCACAATATTAAAAGCGAGTACGCTCTTTGCCTGACTAATCATTTGCGATTCGGCATTGTCGGCAGCAATGGCCAACTGCCCGATCAACTGTTTTTTTATGCGTTGCAGTGCCCTTCCCTCGAGCGGGGTTTCCCGCAGTTTTTCAAATGCTGCGGAAATAATATCGCGACATTTTTGCACGTTTTCCTTATCCGTGCCGAAGTAAATGCTGAAAGCGCCGCAGTCGGCATAAGGACTGTAGTTGGCCTCTACGGTGTACACCAACCCGTGTTTTTCGCGCAGCAAGGTGCTGAGCAGTGAATTGGATGCAGGCCCGCCGAGATAATTGGTGAACAGCGACATGGCCACACGCTTGGGATGGTAGAGCGAATAAGCCCGGTTGCCGAGCATGCAGTGCGCCTGATACGTGTTGCGTGGTTGTAGAATATGAAATGGCGCGTAGGGGCCGGGAGCAGTGTGGTTGAGTGTCCGGGAGCGCGCTTCAAAAGCGCCGAAATATTTGGCGGATAGTTGTTCAATACGCTTGACGGAAATTTTACCCACTATAGAAAGTATCATGTTTTGCGGGTGGTAGTATTGCGTCACAAAATGAAAGAGCTGTTGCGGCGCAAGGGATGCAAGCGATTGCTCATTACCAAGTATCGACCGCCCGACGGCTGTTTGGGCGAACAAACGGTCTTCAAAATCATCGAAAATCTGTTCTGCCGGATTGTCTTTGTAGGCATTGATTTCATCGAGGATGACCAATCTTTCTTTTTCAAATTCTTTAGAAGGGAAGGTAGGGTTGAACGTCATGTCGGCAATGAGTTCGAGGGCTTTTCCCAAGTCGTTTTTCAGGATGGTGGCGTGGACTACGGTCTCTTCTTTGGCCGTGAAAGCGTTTAACTCTCCGCCAACGTTTTCGAGCCGGTTGTTGATGAAATGAGCGGAATATTTTTTTGTTCCCTTGAACAGCATGTGCTCTACAAAGTGTGCGATGCCGTGTTCGGCGAGGGGCTCGTCGCGTGATCCGGCGTTAACGGCCAGTCCGCAATACACCACATTCGAGCGGCTTTGCCGGTGCACGATGCGCAGTCCGTTGGGAAGTGTGAGTTGGCATGTCTCCATCAAAACAGAATATTTTTTGCAAAGTTAAAAAAAAGTTTTACCTTTGTTGCCCGTTTAAGTCAAGGTGCCATAGCTCAGCTGGTAGAGCAAAGGACTGAAAATCCTTGTGTCCCTCGTTCGATTCGTGGTGGCACCAC
>JAITQQ010000072.1 GCA_031288855.1 Prevotellaceae bacterium | reverse complement strand
ACCGCAATGTCGGTGGCGGGGTCGGTGCCTACCAACCGCGCCGGCAACGTGCGCTTGTCATACAGCGTGACCTGAATTTTATTGGCTTTTTCAATCACGTGGTTGTTGGTCACAATGTATCCGTCGGTAGTGAGGATTACGCCGGAGCCGGTACCTGCCTGCACGCCTTCATATCTCCGTATGGGGTAACCGAAGAAGTAATCAATAAAGGTGTTGCGTTGATACACGGACACGTGCACTACAGCCTCTACCGAATGTTCGGCGGCATACGTAAAGTCGGGCCACGCCGACTGGTTGACAACCGCCCGGCGACTGTCCGTCATCGGAAATTCACGTTTTCCTTCCGGCACTTTTTGCTTCTCCTGCGCCACGGCATACCGCGCACACCAACCGCCGGAAACGCCACCCACAACGATGGCCAACAAAATAAAAAACACAATGCGTTTCATATTGTCTATCATAATGGTTTACTATTAGAATATTTTTTCTTGCAAAAGTTTAATTTATTTCCCAAAGAAAAAAGCCGAAGATTCTCCGGCTTTGTATCTCATCAATTTTTTACTGGTTATTCGTCTTTTTCCTGCGCTTCATATTCTTTCAACAGTTTTTCCTGCACTTCGGCCGGCACTTGTTGGTATTCGGCAAAGGTCATTGTAAACGTGGCGCGTCCCGATGAAAGCGAGCTCAATGTGGTGGAATATTTATTCATCTCGGCAAGCGGCACGCGGGCTCTAAGCACTTCAAACCCTTTTTCACTGCTCATGCCTTCAATCACGGCGCGGCGGTTTTGCAGGTCGCTCATCACGTCGCCCATGGCGTCGGCGGGCACCAACACTTCTACGTTGTAAACCGGCTCCATGATTTTCGGCCCGGCTTTTTTGAACGCATCTTTAAACGCGTTGCGTCCCGCCAGTTTGAACGAAATTTCATTGGAATCAACAGGGTGCATTTTGCCGTCATATACATACACTTTGATGTCGCGGGCATACGAGCCGGTGAGCGGCCCTTCTTCCATTTTTTCCATAATCCCTTTCAGGATGGCAGGCATGAAACGCGCGTCGATAGCGCCGCCCACAATGCAATTGTAATAAATCAACTTTCCGCCCCAATCGAGGTCGTATTCTTCTTTTCCTTTCAGGTTTAACACCTTGTCCTGCCCTTCGATTTTAAAGCGGTTATTCTCGGGAGCTCCCTCCACGTAAGGCTCAATGAGCAGGTGTACTTCGCCGAATTGCCCGGCGCCGCCCGATTGTTTTTTGTGACGGTAGTCGGCGGCCGCTATCTTGGTAATGGTTTCACGGTAAGGAATGCGCGGCGACAGCAAGTCCACTTCAATTTTATGCACATTGTTCAATTGCCATTTCAGGATATTGATGTGGTGCTCGCCTTGCCCGCTCACAATGATTTGCTTGAGTTCCTTTGAATATTCCACCAAAATAGTGGGGTCTTCGGCGTGGGCGCGGTTAAGTATTTCGCCAAGTTTCTCATCGTCTTTTTCCACTTTCGCCTTAATGGCTATGCGGTATTTTGCAGGCGGGAACTTAATGGTATGGAACTGCCATTCTTTTCCGCCGCCGTTGAGCGTTTGGTTTGTCCTGGTATTTTTCAGTTTCACCGTACAACCTATGTCGCCGGCTACCATTTCGGTTACTTTTTCGCGTTTTTTCCCGGCCACCGCATAAATCGCCGCAAAGCGTTCTTTGGTGCCGTTGGCGGCGTTGATCAAGTCCATGCCTTCTGTAATTTTCCCCGACATCACCCGGAAATACGATACTTCGCCCAAGTGTTGTTCTAATGCGGTTTTGAAAATGAAAATAGACGGCGCACCGTCTGCATCGGTAGGCACAATTTCATCATTTATCGTTTTGTAATCACGCGCTTTTTCGGGCGACGGCGCTACGTTGATAATAAATTCCATGAGCCGTTTCACCCCAATGTCCTTCTTTCCCGACATGCAGAACACCGGCATCACCTGGCGGTGGACAAGCCCTGCACGCAAGCCCGCACGGATTTCGTCTTCCGTCAGCACGCCTTTATCGAAAAATAATTCCATCAATTTTTCATCGTGTTCGGCCGCTACTTCTATCAATGTTTTGTGCAGTTCGTTGGCGCGTTCCTGCTCTTCGGCAGGAATGGGCAGGTCTTCGCGCGTACCGTTATCGTCTTTGAAGCGGTACATTTTCATGGTGAGCACATCGACGAATGCATTGAACGACACGCCCGGATTCACCGGATATTGCACCAACACCATTTTGTTGCCGAACGTTTGTTTCATGCTTTCAAGAGTGTCGTCGAAGCTTGCTTTTTCGGCGTCGAGCTGGTTCACGGCTAAAATTAGCGGCTTGTTGTGGCGTTCGGCATAGCGGGCGAAAATGTCAGTGCCCACTTCCACGCCTTGCTGTGCATTGATGATCATCAATCCCGTGTCGGCCACTTTGAACGCCGAAATCACGCCGCCTACGAAATCGTCGGAGCCCGGCGTGTCGATAATATTCAGCTTGCGGTCCATAAATTCCGTGTACAGCAACGTGGAATAAATGGAGCGCTGATAGAGTTGTTCTATCTCCGTGTTGTCACTTGTTGTTGTTTTGGATTCGACCGTCCCCCGACGGTCAATGACTTTTCCCTCGAATAGCATGGCTTCGGCCAGCGTGGTTTTCCCGGAGCGCGTCCCGCCCAGCAAAACCACATTACGGATGTGATCGGTTGTATAATTTTTCATTCTTTTTTAGGTTAAAGTGAAAAAAATAGTAACTTTAAAAATTTGACTTTCAAAGTTAAGACTTTTTTTTGAAGTTCCAAATAATAGTGGATAGATTTATAAGGAACGAGCCGTAAAAAAAACGCGGGGTCTGTTGACCCCGCGCCGCGTTAGCGCCCACATGATTACAGTTCACAGTTGACAGAAGCAGTAGGGGCGAAAAGTTTTTCGCCCTACTGCGGCAGACTGCCCTAGTGCAGCAACCATTCGGCGGGGAACAGCCGGGTGGCATTCAGCCATCCCCCTTTTTCACAATCCAATTTATTTATTGTGTTGTTATTAATTACGAATCAGCAATTACGAATTACGGCGAATCACGCGCCCTCATTGTTCATTATTCATTGTTAATGTTCATTTGTCGGACAGCCCCCTTGCGCTTTACCAACGCCACAACCCCGTATCCGGCAATTTGCGTGTTTAAAATCATTAATCTAAATACTCCTTCAATCTGCAACACAGCGCACACCGCTACTACGGGCACGCGCATTGTTGTACGTCAGCAAGGCGCCGGGTAAACTGTGCGTGCAGCAGGAGCGTCCCGATATGGTTCGCCCATACACGGAGGACTGCTGGGTATCTGCATTCGTTCCGTAGCCTTCGAAGTACCCGCCCATGTTCCGTCCACCGAGAGGCAACAAGTTAAATTGATATACATCGGTACCACGTTGATCAGAATCCAACCAGGCACCCTGGATGGGATTACCAGCGTTGTATGTGCCTGATGATTTTAGTTTTAAACAAACATCAGTACCCGTCCAGGATTGTTGGTTAGTATTCACAAAGGCAGATCCGTTGCCATCACCGTCAACCTTATCCAACATTATAGCCCATTCGCGTACCGTAGGAATATGCCAACCTTTAGGGCAAATTCCTCTGCCTCCACCTTTCACATCCGTTCCACCACGTGCATTGTTCCTGTCGGCATTGGGATTTGTACCGATTGTACCTGTAGCGTAATAATAAGGCAAAACCCACGCATCATCCCATGCACTACTTGTTCTCGATTCATCCGCATACTTCCCATCTACCATCATCGCTGTTTCCCATGTGTATAAAGCGCCATAAATATTACAGTTCGGACTTCCAGAATAAACAGGTCCTTCTGCACCCGGACACCAATACGACCCTATCGCAGGAGCTCCATTCTCTGCCCCGATAAACTGCTTCCCATTTGCCTCGCGAGCATACAGATTAAACGTCAAATCCTTTGTGTAATTCAAATTCTGCGCAAACCATATTCTGTCGTCGGGCATCCTTACCGTTTTATACTGTTTGCCGTCACGCGGGTCAGTGAAAGTGGCCGTAGCGCCTGCTCCCGGGTCGGGTATTGTGAATGTACAATCAAATACCGTCACCGTAAACTCATTCGATGACTGCCAGTCGGGACAGTCCCCCGATTTCGACTGCCTCACATACGTGTAAATACCCGCCGCCTTGTTGTTCGGCACGGTGTACGTAGCCTGATTGGTATTGGCCAGTACATTCCCGTTCTCCAACCAACGGTACTCCGAGCCGGCTGACGCTTCTACAGCATTGGCTATCATGTAGCCGGTGCCCCGACACACCTCTGCACCCTGTGCAAATGCGGTTGTGCCAAGGCCGATTAAAGCCACTGACAACAGCCCTTTTAATCCCCACAGGGGGAAACTTTTGATTTTTTTTTGATTTTTCATAACTATTTATTTTAATTATTATTTTATTAATTTCCTATCCTTCCCACATCATGCGCCAAACACGATGGGGATATACTTGCCGAGCCTATCTGCCCCGCATAATGCGCGGTGCATGTTACAGGAGTAGTAGGTGTATCTATATTCCCTGCCGTGTAATTCGGACAATCGCCGCTTATCATACAATTGCTTACCGTATAGTCCGCTTTTACCCGCACGCTCCGGCAATTCCTTTCGGTCACCGCTTGTGCGTAGTATTGTGCCGAAGCATTATACAAAGGTGGCAGTGAGAATATCTCACCGATGTAGAGCAACGTTCCCCCTGCAAGGGCATCATACCACTCAATAGTTACACTGCCTGAGGCGGAAGCTACCAGTTCGCCGGATTGCTCATAGCAAAATTCCCCTTTGGCCACAGTGGGCGCTGCAGGAGGAATACAGAGAAACGTCCCCGGTGCGCCCGTCTTGTCGATAAACGAAGTAATGACGTATCCCGGAGAAACTATAAAATCTTTCCCTGAGGTAACGCTCGAAGCCGCTCCGCTCTGGATATTCTCAAGCCAAATCATGTAATTCGGTGTGCCAGTGAATGAAACTCCTGAGCCGTCCTCTTTCCATTTTCCTACCGGCGGGTAATTCGACGCGTACACACACGCGCCCGCCAAGTCGGCAGTGGCAGTAAGCAGTTGAACGGTGGCGGAGAAAGCGCCGGAAGAATTACTTGGATCTTTCGCATTGCCCACGACCCACACACCTTTATTATTATCTGTTTCTTCTATCACTTTCCCCACGCCCGGCGCCGAAGTAGCAGTTAACGTAGCGCCCGGCAACAACGGCAACCGCTTCATTGTACCATCATCATTGTAATCCACAAACACCCACACCGTGTCGCTCCACATCGCCGGCATATCTGTGTTTTTCCAACTCACGTCGAAGGTCACGGTGCCGGGCGAGCCGGGGCTCACCACAAGGTTTGACACCGTCACGCCGTTGTTCTGCGCCGATAACACAATGGGGCACAGCAGCAATGCGGCCAGTAGAGACGCGGCATGCCACGTCTCTACAAACGTTGCGCATCGCGTCTGTACGATTTGGATATTTTTTAAAAATTTTGTTTTCATATTTTCACATTATTTAATGAATCACATTAGCATATTTGTTTTTCCGTAATTCGTAATTGATAATTCGTAATTAAAAGAAAGGGCCGCCAATCTACAACAGATAATATAAGAAAGAAGAACTAATTAATCAGCAGCCCTCTGTGAGTTAAGAGTTAAGAATTAAAATACCTCATACATCATACTTTATATTACATATATACAATAAAATTCCACATCACAATAAAACATTGCAACACACATCAAAAGTAGTTAAGAGATTAAGTGATTAGGTGATTAAGAAAATTCATAATTCATAACTCATCATTCATAATTAATGAAGCTCTTAACTCAATAAGGTAGCGCGAGCCCATAGAATAATTTACTTATTTCAGAGGTCATAGCAAACCTGATGTTTAAATAAATTAGGCCCACACCTGTCTTTCTAACAATATATAAAATTGGAATGAAAAAGAAACGCGTGGGCACTAACCTTATTCCTTTAACATCTCTTTTGAAATTTGCTATATTTCTGAAAACAAGTACTAAAAGCTAGTGCCAACAAGTATTAAAAAAGAACGAAACAATATCTCACCGCGCAAATATAAACACAATTTTCAAAACTCCAAAAATAAAGTTGTTAAAAAGTGTTATAAAATTACGAATTCTGTTTGTTTAGTAGCGGGAGTAGGACTCGAACCTACGACCTCCGGGTTATGAGCCCGACGAGCTACCAACTGCTCTATCCCGCGGTATTATGCTGCAAAGGTAATACTTTAAATTGATTCTACAAAATAAAAAAGTAAAAGGGCTCTATCTCCACTCGATAAAGCCCTTTTACATTAGGATTATGACTAAATATTATCTTTACATTTAGCAAATTCAATATCTTTCGCAGCACGTTGTTTCAACGCCGGCGTTTTTGCATAAGCATTTTTCAATGCTGTGCCTACGCCGCTGCAATTGCCTTTCCGGGCGGCTACCACGGCTTTCAGGTATTCCGATGAGCCGTCGCTGAAGTTGGCGAGAATCGTAGAGGCTTTGTCCACATTGCCTGTCAGCACATTTGCCAAGGCTTCATTAAACGAGTTCGTACCGTTGAAACGGCTCAAGGCGTCGGTATAATTTCCATTGAGCACAGCCGTAATACCTAAATTGTAGCGGGCTTCCGCATTGTTTGCTTCCGTAAATGCTTTTATGGCGTCAGCCCTGCGGTTTTCACGCAATGCAATTACGCCTACATTGTTTTTCACTACAGCGTCGTTTTGGTTGCTGGCTTTTGACAACGCAGCCTTTGCGGCGGCGGTATTATTCGTCAATAAGTGCACGTAAGCCAAATTGTTGTAAGCCCTGTAGTCATTAAACTTTTCAGCCGCTTTGGTATAGAGGTCAATCTTGGTATTGTTGTCTGTCACCAGCGTAGCGGCATACAACAAGCCTTCTACATCAAGCCCTTCTACATTGCCGGTATTCACAAATTCCACCAGTTCGCTGTCGGTGTAGTTATTCCAGTCCACTTGCGCCACCAAATGCGAACGGCGCAGTTCGGGCAATACTTTATCCTTTAAAATGGTATAGACATTCGACATGTTTTTAATTTCGCGTTCGCGCACCACAGCGTCGCT
>JAITQQ010000052.1 GCA_031288855.1 Prevotellaceae bacterium | reverse complement strand
TCATTAACGATTAATTGTTTTAACAAGGTGGTTTTTCCCACTTGGCGCGGGCCAACCAATACAATGGCTTTCCCCTGAAAAAACCGGGATTTTATTGATTTGTATAATTTTCTTTCTATAGGCATAAGTATCAACTAAGACACTACAAATGTATAAATTTTTCGGTTATATACGAAATATTTTCATTAATTTTTCGGTTATGACCGAAGAATTTCAACCACAAGGGTAGAAAGTTTCACGAAGTTTTTTCTTACTGATAGTCGTTATTTTATAAACCTTTGGCATGGTCACCCCCATAAGAGAATGATTCAACCCATAAAAAATCAGGTTGCAGAACCTTTAAGTGCGGCGAATTTACAAAAAAAATATCAAATATTCTTATCTTTTTGTATTTTTTTTATCTGGTCGGCGGCCACAGTGACCGTTAATCCGATTTGCTCGAGATGAAGTACGATGTGCGTTTTCCCTACTTTTTTAATTTTCCCCGAAATATTTTTCAAGGGGCCACATGCAATAAGCACTTTTTCGTCGGGTTGATAATTTAATTCCTTGGCCCGCGCCTGTTCCAGAAATTGTCGGATAGCTGCAATTTCACTTTCCCTGACCACTGCCGGCTTCCCATCATAATACACCACGTGTGATACGCCTTGCAATACAATAGTCCGGTGAAGAAGCGATTCCATCGTATGAATAAAAATGTAAGACGAAAAAAGCGGAATCTCGATGAGCTTAATGCGGTCAGACCAGCGGCGGGGCGACAAATGAAGCGGTAAAAAAGTGCTTATGCTTTCTTTTTTCAAGCGTTGCGCTACTTGCTTTTCGGCGCGGGGAGCCGTGTAGAGCACATACCACTTTTCCTCATTTGGCCGGGATTTATTCATGATAATACCCCCATGCCCACCAATATCCGCCGCACTTCTTTCCAGTCCACATAAGGAGGACCTTCTTCGGGAACAACAAGCGGGCAACCCAATGCCGAATCATCAATGTAGAGGCCGCCATACGCTTTAGGCGACAATGTCCAAGATTTTTGTTCAGGATTGGCCTGCACACCAAACAAGGGAATGTCGCGTTCATGAAACCAAGCCAGGGCTTCATTCAGTGTTTTATTTTTTTTCTTCTTATCGTTACACCGCATAGTAAAAAGGATCAGCCGGTGGCCTGCATCAACCAATTCGCGGAGCACCGGAGTAGCGCCAATTTCCTTGCCTATATCGGGGTAATTATGTGTTACGCATGTACCATCGAAATCAATGACTATATCCACAATGCAATGTTAAGATTTATTTTTATGATGTTTGTGTTTGTGCCTGCGGCTTTTCTTTCCGGCCTCTTCTTCACCATAATATTTTCCGTAGTATTTATAAGACCCATAGGAATAATAATGGTAATAGCCATGCCATTTTTCTTCCCTGATACCGTTTACGACAATGCCGAAATTCTTCAACTTCTTCGTTTCATAAAGGTCGTTGATAGATTTAATCCGGTCTTTTGGGGTATAATTTTGCCGTATGATATATACCGTTACGTCAGCGTGGCGGTCTAAAATAACCGCATCACTCACTAAACTCACCGGTGGGGTATCCACAATAATATAGTCATATTGCGCTTTCAGTTCTTCAAACAAACGGGGCAATGCGGCGCCCTGCAACAGTTCCTGCGGGTTAGGCGGAATATGGCCGCAGGTAATGATATCCATATTGTCTATTTCTGATTTTCGTATTACCTGCGACAAACCGGCTTGTCCGACGAGATAGTTGCTCAATCCTTCTTCATTGTCCATGCCGAAAATTTTGTGCAATCCGGGCTTCCGGAGGTCGAAGCCCAATACGATTACTTTTTTATCTAATGCCGCCAAGGCTGCGCCCAGATTCGCCGACAGGAACGATTTCCCTTCCCCGCTCACACTCGAAGTGATGAGCACCACTTTTATCCCGCCGCCGGCCTGCATAAACTCAAGGTTTGTGCGCAACGTGCGGATTTGCTCGGCATGTTTGCTCCGGCTCTGGGTCATGGACAAAATTTTGGTAGCCTGTTCCACAAAAGAAATTTCTCCGATAACGGGGCTTTTGATGTTTTTTTCAATTTCATCTTTCGATGAAATTTTATTGTCGAACCAATCCAACACCCACATCACCACGGCCGGGAACAACAATCCTATCAATCCGAACACAAGCAGCACTACACTTTTCTTAGGGCTTACCGGCCGCAACGTACTGCGCGCCGCATCAACCAAGCGACTATCAGACACTGTGGAAGCGTATGAAATAGCCGTTTCTTCCCGTTTGGAAAGCAAATAGATGTACAATTGGTTTTTGATTTCCTTCTGCCGCGTAAGGTCCACCAGTTCGCGTTCTTTTTTAGGAACGGACTGTATCATGATTTCAAGGCGCCGGTTTTCGGTTTTGAGGTTCCGTTGTGTAATCTCAAGGCTGCGGCGTAAGGTTTGGATATTACCAATAATATTACGTTTCAACGCGTTGATCTGGTCGTTGAGCGCCTGCACCATCGGGTTGGCCGGTTTCATGGTATGCAGGGCTTTCGCCCGCTCCGATTCGGCCTCGACAAGTAAACCAATAAGTTCAAGCAACGTGGGATCGCTAAGCCCCAACGTGGCCGGGGTAGTGCCACCCTTATTTTCATTCGACAACACATAGCTTTCGATGTGTTGAAGCACATCCAATTGTATGTTAACCTGATTTAACTCTATGTCATTTTGTTGCACCGCTTTTAAAAACAATTCCGCTTCGGTGCTGATATCGGTAATGCCCTGCGCCGATTTATATTCTTCTACCTTTTGTTCGGCATCCTGCAAGTCAATCGATAATAATTCCAAACGCCCGTCAATAAACGCAAGCGTAAGCTTTGCCAAGTTATTTTTATCGACTATAGCCGCTTTGTTGTAAACAGTAATAAGATGATTCAGGATATCTTGCCCCCGTTGAGGAACGGGCGACAACAACGACAGGTTAATCACCGATGTTCCTTTTGCCGAAGTTTCCACCGTCAAATCTTCACGCAAATCTTCAATGACGGCTTCCCGCGGCGCTATAGTTACTTCTATTGTTTTTTCCTTCCACAAAGGCAGCAAGGAATCATTCACGGTAGTGCGAATGCTTCCGAACGACTCGGTGATGAGTGCATTTTTGGGGTATAACTGATCATTTATCCGGATTCTGTCGTTTTCAAATTGTAGCAGGAGCGGTTCTTCATACAACAATTCAGCAGGCGAGATCACTTCTATTTTTACCGGCGAATTTTCATACAATTCTTTCTTGCGCAGGCCGTCTCTTACCGTATAAGCCACTTGCAGGTTGAGGTCTTTTACTACTTCTTCCATCAGGGTGTAGGAACGCAAAATTTCTATTTCATTTTCCACCACTTTTTTTGAGGAGAACAAATCCAATTCTTCCAGCATGGATATTCCGGCGCCGGCGCCTGAGCCCATTTTTTTGTCATCCTTTATCAAAATGCTTGCCTGCACGCGGTATTGAGGCGTGGCTAAGAAAAGATAAACGCCTCCGAGCAATACAAACACGCCAAAGGAGCACACAAACCATTTCCAATATGCCAAATACTTAAAGAACGTTTTCTTGAAGTCGGCAGATTCTTCAACCGGTGATAAATCTCTATATAACTCGTCTGTCGATAATGCCATAGCTAAATGTTATTTTAGAAAAGTAGTTAGGATCAACACACCCAACGTTAAAGAGTTTATAATAATAGGCGCCAATTGATAGGTACGGTCTGTGGCCGTCAACTTTCCCGATGTGGCTTCCACATAAATCACATCGCCCGAACGCAGGTAATAAAAAGGTGAGGTAAAAATATCCCTGTTGGTAATATCCACACGGGCAAACTGCCGGGTTCCTTCAAATTCTCTAATGATCAATATATTTTTTCTTTTGCCATATACGGTAAGGTCGCCGGCCAGCGCCAAGGCTTCCGGCAATGTGATTTGTTCATTCGCTATGGTATAGACTGCCGGCCGCGCCACTTCTCCCAACACCGATACTGTATAGTTGGCAATACGGACAACGACCGTAGGCGACTGCAGATATTGCTGCAATTGTGCTGTAAGTTTTACCGACAATTCTCTTGAGGTTAATCCTTTCACTTGTACGGCGCCCAACAAGGGCAGTGATATATTACCCGCAGCATCCACCGTATAGCCTAAAATAGGGTTCGGGGCTATAGTTCCTACGGTTTGAACCGTATAATTCAGGATTTGTGTAACCGGATTAAACATTTCGTTCGCCTCTTTGTTCAGGCTACTTACCGTAATAGACAAAATGTCGCCTTCTTTGATTCGTGGCGTATAGGTTTCTTCTATTTTAGCAACCACTTCGTCCAATTCACTACTTGCCGGTTGAAAATAGGTAATTTTCTTAGTGGACATACAGGCAGACATCAAAGAACAAACCACAGCACACAAAAAAATTCCTTTTATCAATGGCTTTTTCCTACTTATCAATCCATAAAAGAGCTTCATCTATCAAATTTTAATTAATAGAAACAACTCCTGGCAAGAGCCGCAAGCTTCA
>JAITQQ010000145.1 GCA_031288855.1 Prevotellaceae bacterium | reverse complement strand
AGATGCAAAAAGTTCGCCCCGCGCTGATTGTAAACGTGGATGTTTTAGGTAAACTTCCCTTAAAGGTTGTTGTGCCTGTTACCGATTGGAAAGAACGATATGCAATTGCTTTGTGGATGTTAAAAATCGTTCCGAATAAAGAAAACGGATTGGACAAAAAATCAGCTATTGACTGCTTTCAGGTACGTTGCGTAGCCCAAGAGCGATTGGTTAAGAAAATAGGTAATATTTCGTTTGACGAACTGGAAGAGGTCAAAAGCAAAATAGCGATAGTTATCGGGTATAAATGATAGCCTTTCGTCGATAAGCACAATTTCAAGAATTAACAACAGCCGCCCTATTGGTTTTTTGAAGCAAAGAGATAACGGATAACCGGTAATGTTATCAGCCCTCCTCCAAAGGGGCATAAAATTTGCCCCGAAGATATCCCGATTATCGAAATAAAATAGTATCTTTGCCGATTATGGCAAAGGTAAAAGTTACAGCTGTGTCATACCTGAACACGCTTCCGTTCCTCTACGGCATCCGGCACTCCGAAGTGGCGGATGCTATCGACTTGTCTATTGCCACCCCCGCCGCCTGCGCCCAACAACTCGAAACAGGACAAACCGACCTGTCGCTGATTCCTGTGGCGACCATACCGGGACACCCCAACTACCAAATCATCGGCGACTACTGCATAGGAGCTACAGGAAAGGTACGCAGCGTGGTTTTACTTTCAAACCACGAGTTGCCCGGCATTAAAACGGTTTACCTCGACACGGAATCGCGCACATCGGTAACGCTGGCGCGCCTGCTGGCACGCGACTACTGGAAAATCACGCCCGATTTTAAGCCGCTGACCGGCGAAAACATCAAAGCCGGCGAAAGCTGCGTGCTCATCGGCGACAAAGTATTCCTGCACGAATCGCGTTTCGCCTGCCGCTACGACCTGGCCGAAACGTGGATAAAATATACCGGCTCGCCCTTTGTGTTTGCCACATGGACAGCCAACAAGCCGCTTCCCGCATCGTTTATCGAACAGTTCAACAAAGCCTTGAACTACGGTATAAAGCATATTCCGCAATCCCTCACCGAGCCTCCGCAGGGCGGCCAGGCAAGGGCGCTGCCATGCCCGCACGACACGGCATTGGAATATCTTACCAAAAATATCAGTTATCCTTTTGATGCCGAAAAAAAAAACGGATTAACAAAATTTTGGAACCTGATAAACGACTTCTCTTTATGATTACGACATATTACAAAGCACTCAAACAAATAAACAGCTCCAACGAACTGAGCCTTCTGGAAGAATTAGGCTACGACGATATTTTGTGGATTGACCTGAACTGCCCCACAGGAGAAGAGAAGCGCGCCATAGAAGATTACCTCGAAACGCCGCTGCAAACCCGGGCGAAAGCAGAAGAGATTGAAAGTTCTTCGCGCTATTCGGAAACGGAAAATGCGATTTTCGCCAACTCCGAATTTTTGATTGCCGGCGCTGAAGACTATCAGGAAGAAACCGTATCGTTCATTCTGGCTTCGGGTATTTTAGTCACCGTGCGCAACACGCACCTGCGCACGTTCATGGAAATTGAGCGGCGGCTGATGATTAACCCCCGCGGCTACGCCACCGGCTACCACCTGATGGTGTCTATCCTCGAAAACCGGATTGACCTCGACGCCGACATGATTGAGCTGCTGGCCAAAGAAATTGCACAACTGAACAAGCGCATCAACGCCGAAGAGCGCATCAGCGAAGAGATGCTGTATGACATCAACCAGTTGCAGGAAAATACCATGACCATCCGCGAGAACATTATCGACAAGCAACGCATGATATCGAGCATCCTGAAAAGCGACAAGTTCCCGAGCGATATTTTCCCGAAACTAAACGTGATGATTAGAGACGTGGGGTCGCTGCTCAACCACACCGACTTTAGCTTTGAGCGTCTGGAATACCTGCAGAACACCGTGCTGGGGTTGATTAACCTCGAACAAAATAAAATCATTAAAGTATTCACGGTGGTTACGGTGTTCTTCATGCCGCCCACGCTCATTTCAAGCATCTACGGCATGAACGTGAAACTGCCCTTTTCCGAAACCGGCTATTGGGGTTTTGCAAGCACCATACTCTTTATGATTATGGCATTCGCCGTGACGGTGCTGTACTTTAAACGAAAGAAATTATTATAAGACGCATACCAATGAACGGCAAAATGAAACATATTATCGCGGGCCTGCTGTTGTGGTGCATGGCATTCCCGGCCTTTGCCGCCGACACAAACCCTGCACGCCGGCCGCTGGTGTACGTGATTGAACTGATGCAGGAAATCAACGCACCCGCCGTACGCCTTGTGCGCAAAGGCCTCCACGCAGCCACAGACGCCGGCGCCGATTATGTATTGCTTCACCTGAACACCTACGGCGGCGAGCTTGCCGCAGCCGACTCGATACGCAACGCACTGCTGCACTTCCCTGTTCCCATCATCGTATATATCGACAATCAGGCGGCGTCGGCAGGCGCACTCATTGCTATTGCGTGCGACAGCATTTACATGCGCAGCGGCGGAAGCATCGGCGCAGCTACCGTAGTGCACCAAACCGGCGAGGCAGCGCCCGACAAATACCAATCGTTCATGCGCTCCATGATGCGCGCCACCGCCGAAGCGCAAGGGCGCGACCCGCGCATTGCCGAAGCCATGGTTGACCCGCGAACGGTAGTGCCGAACGTGAGCGACAGCGGAAAAGTACTTACCTTTACCGTTGACGAAGCCATTACACACCGCTACTGCGAAGGAAAAGCCGAAAGCATTGCCGGCGTGCTGCAACAAGCCCGCATCGGCGACTACGAACTGATTACCTACCGCCCCACTACACTCGACCGGATTATCCACTTCCTGCTGAACCCCGTTCTGCAAGGGCTTTTCCTCATGCTCATCATTGGCGGCATTTATTTCGAACTGCAATCGCCCGGCATCGGGTTTCCGCTTGCCGCCGCCGTCACCGCCGCGCTGCTCTACTTCGCCCCGCTCTATCTCGAAGGATTGTTGCAGCATTGGGAACTCCTTGTATTTATTCTCGGCGTAGCGCTCATCCTTATTGAAATATTTATTATTCCCGGCTTCGGAGTTACAGGCATCTCGGGCGTTCTGCTTTGCGCTACAGGGCTTATCTTCGCCATGGTTGACAATTCCCTTTTCAAAACACCCGAAGGATTTAACCTCGCCGTGTTGGTGCGCCCCATGGCCACGCTGTCTATTGCGGTGTTCTGCGGGCTCACAGGCGCAATTTACCTCACGCGCCGGTTATATTCTACGAGAATGTTCAGCCGCATTGCGCTCCGCACCGACCTTACAGGCAGCGAAGGATACGTGGGCGTGGCCACCGCGCCGGCATTAACCGTGGGGAGCGAAGGCGTGGCGCAAACCGCGCTGCGCCCTTCCGGAAAAGTGGAAATTAACGGAGAAATTTATGATGCCGTAGCAGCATACGGCATGATTGGAAAAGGCGACGCCGTGCGCGTCACCCGATATGAAACAGGTCAAATATATTGTGTAAAAAAATAATTATGAAAAAACATTTCTTTCTTTGCTTTTTAACGATGTGCTGCCTTGCGGCAACAATTCCCGCAAGCGCACAAATCAATGTCACCGGCCGCGTAAAAGCCGACGACACGAATGAGTACCTCGAATTTGTGAGCGTTGTAATAAAAGGCACTACCAAAGGTACGGTTACGAATATGGAAGGCGTGTACAGCCTTGGCAACCTTAACCCGCGTGATACGGTGCAATTCGTGTATATGGGCTACAAAACCGTACAGATGTCCGTGTCGAACTTGGTAAAATCACCGGATATCGTGATGCAGACTTCGGCCACCAACCTGCAGGAAATTGTGGTGAAAGCCTTGCAGGAAGAAGATATCCTGAAAGGCGCTATTCTGAATTTAAAGCGCTTCTACCCTGCCAACCCTGTGCTATGCAAAGCCCAAATCAAAGATGTAACCATCGAAAATAAAAAAATGGCCAGCTACTATGATTTCGCGGCCGACCTGTGGGTGTATTCCTTCCTCAGGGAAGAAGAAGAACGCAACCCCACCGTGATGCGTATCCGCAAAATAGACGCCAACATTGACCGCTACACCGACTCCATCCCGGTGCGCCCCTACGTGATGTATGACAAAACAACCCGCACCATCATCCCCGAAAACTATGCCCTGCGCAGCATTATGTCGATGGCCACATCAGACGACATCAAATTTAAAATCAGCAAAGACACGCTCGGCACCGAAGAAGTATATAAAATAACGTTCGAATCGAAAAACGTACAGAACGACCTCAACACTTCCGCCACCATCGAAAAAACGAGCGGCTACGTGATTGTGGCGGTGGCCGACAGCTCTATCCTGAAATTACAAATGGAAGAAACGTATAACAACTACACCAGCATCTCGCACTTTTACAAAGGAACACAACGCGTACAATGTTTGGCGACTTTCGAAAAACAAGTGTACAGCAACAGCTTCAGGCGCGTGGGCAACAGGATGTATCCCGAATATGCCAAAACGGAAATATTCAGCAATGTGAAATACGACAACAAAACGCTCGAACGGCGGCAAATGAGCCTGATTCTGATAAACGATATTATCACAAAAGACGTAAAACGTTTCTCGAAGAAAGAAACCTACGACAAGACATTGCCGCTGTACCGCCAGATATCGGTCGAAAACGAATCGTGGAGAACGGTTAATTCCCTCCCGCTGACGCAGGAAGAGAAGGACTTTATTGATGCCAATAGATAAATTCATTGTTGACAAACTCCGGCATTATCTCGGGCATGAGCCCACCGGCGCACAAGGCGCATTACTGCATGAGTTGGCTGCTTTCGTGGCCAACCCTGAGGGTAACGCCACTTTCCTGCTCACAGGATATGCCGGCACCGGAAAAACAACAGTGATTGCCTCGCTGGTAAAATTACTTGAAGAAATGGACATAGCATCGTGGCTGCTCGCCCCCACCGGGCGGGCAGCAAAGGTTTTGGCAGGATATGCCGGAAAGAGCGCCTCCACCATTCACCGGAAAATTTACCGGCAAAAAACACAAAACGACCCCACCAGTAATTTCGTACTTGCGCCCAACGACGCAAGCGACGCCATCTTTATCGTTGACGAGGCGTCGATGATTTCAAACGAAAACCAGGGCGCGCTGTTCGGCTCCGGAAAATTGCTCGACGATTTGTTGCAATTCGTCTTCAGCGGCACAAGGTGCAAGCTCCTCATCACCGGCGACCCGGCGCAGCTCCCGCCGGTACATTCGCCTTTCAGCCCGGCGCTCCGGCACAGCGCCTACCGGCAATGCGACTCGGCCAACCTCACGGAAGTGGTGCGGCAGGCCGCCGAGTCGGGCATCCTGCACAACGCCACGCGCCTGCGCAACCATATCGAGAACAACCATTGCGCCATGCCGGTGATGCTGTGCAAGGGGTTTACCGACATCGAGCCCATCAGCGCAGGGGAAGTGTCTGAAAAACTTTCCGAAGCCTACGAGCGTTACGGCGAGCGCGAAACGGTGGTGATTTGCCGGTCGAACAAACGCGCCAATATTTACAACGCCGGCATCCGCGCCCAACTGTTAGGGCGCGACGACGAACTGGTGCGCGGCGACCGCGTGATGGTAGTGAAGAACTGCTACCAATTTGTGGAACATACCGACAAAATTGACTTCATTGCCAACGGCGACATTGCCGAACTGGTGAGCATACGCCGCCACGAAGAACGCTACGGCTTCCACTTTGCACGCGCCGAACTCCGCTTCCCCGACTACGACGACACGGAAATCACCGCGAAAATTATGCTCGACACGCTGCATGCCGAAACCGCCGCCCTCGACGAAGAAAAACAACGGCAACTCTATGAAGCGGTGGCCGCGAGCTATGCGCACCTCACCACCAAGCGCGACCGCTACAAGGCCATCCGCGAAGACCTTTATTATAATGCCCTGCAATTGCGCTATGCCAACGCCATTACGTGCCACAAGGCGCAGGGCGGGCAGTGGAAAGCCGTGTTTGTTGACCACGGCTACCTCACCGACGAAATGGTAAACGTTGAGTTTCTGCGCTGGCTCTACACGGCTTTCACCCGCGCCACCGAGCAGCTCTATCTGGTAAACTTCGACAAAAGATTCTT
>JAITQQ010000045.1 GCA_031288855.1 Prevotellaceae bacterium | reverse complement strand
GGCAGTAATAAGCACTGCGCGTAACGCCGCATATTCAACAGCGCTTAAACCTGTCAAGCTGAATGTTTGAGATTTTTTGTTGTGATTTGATTTCATAATATTGTGATTTTATTGGTTATATTCTTTTAGCTTTGTTTCGGCCAGCCGGCGCGCAGCGGCGCTCTTTTTGCCATCTATTTTACCCCGTAGAGCCAGTCCTACTGTCCGCTCATTCATGTTCAATGTCCGCGCAATCTCGCGACGCATCCCGTGGGGCAGTATTATTATTTTTTTTTGTACATTTGTCGCCATGTCCTAATTCGTAAATTTTAGACAAAAATAGAGCATATCTCTATAAAATGCAAATATTTTACAGAGATTTTTGCTAACAAATCGTAAATATTATGCAAACAACTGTAAAAGAAAGGCTTAAAATTTTTATAAAATCAAAAAATATTGGACAATCCGCTTTTGAAAAGGTAGTAGGTTTGTCAAATGGTTATGTAAACAACATACGGCAGTCAATACAGCCCGATAAATTACAGAAAATTGCTCTATGTTATTCTGACTTAAATACAGGGTGGCTAATGACAGGCGAAGGAAACATGTTGAGGAGTGAGGAGCCAGCGGCCCAACAATTTAAAGCCATTAAATCACAGGATGGCATTCCGCTGATACCGATTGAGGCTATGGCCGGTTTCGGAACCGGCGAGTTGCAAGTGATGGAATACGAATGTGAGCGCTTTGTAATCCCTACTTTTAGAGAAGCCGAATTTTTAATTGCCGTAAAGGGCAGCAGTATGTATCCGAAGTATAGCAGCGGTGATATTGTTGCTTGCAAGAAATTGTCGTTAGATACCTTTTTCCAATGGAACAAAGTATATGTATTAGATACCGAACAGGGTGCCCTCATTAAGCGCATAAACAAAGGCAGTGACAATGAACACCTGCTTATTGTTTCCGAGAACCCGAAATACGAATCCTTTGAACTACACAGGTCGCGCATCCATTCCATAGCCATTGTTATCGGTGTAATCCGGTTGGAATAACACAAAATGTGCCCAAACTTTCCCCGCACACACACCTTAAGGCCCTTTTAAAGCTCCTTTCATTCTATTTGAAAATATTTATATCATTTATTTTCAGTATATTGTATAAATTATATAACTTTGCTGTTATGCGTAATAAGTACCCCAAAATGTGCTAAAAAGTGCCATTTTCGGCATCAAAAAACGTATTATATCCCCTAAAATGTACCTATTTTTTGGTGTATTTTGACCGCCCAACTGACCGCCCAACTCACCGTGCAACTCGAATTTTCGCCTTTCCGGCGGGTGGGTTCCGGGCATAAAAAAACCGCCTGTTTTTTGCGGTTTTTGTCACCATTTTCGTGGGGCCAGGAAATGGTTCCTTTGCTTGTTTTATGCGGTTTTTGGGGTATTTTAAAGCCCTTTTAAGGGTGTATTAAAAGAAACTTAAATTTTTTCGCGTTTTTTTGGAGCCGGAATTAAAAGGAAATTAAACCTGAATGAACATTTTGTTTTTTCGGGGTTTTTACAACTACCTAACTTTTAACTGTTTATTTCTTTATAATAAGGACGGTTTGTTTTTAGGCCCATATAAGTTTCGTAGAAAAAGATCACGAACGAGACAGCCTCTATCGCGGATTTGTGGAAAACGTAAAATCGCACCTCCACCACTTCGACCCCGCCAAGCGCGGAGCGGAGCGTTTATTCCCAGAGGATAAGCTGCAATTCCTGTATATTTTTAAATTCCTTGTCGAACGTTAGTAATGGTATGACAAAATTACGCGGCAATGTGGTGAAATGCTGCTTGGTCGTCTTATTTCTTTTTTGTACCTTCGCAACTTCAAAAACATGAATATGAAAGAGAAAATGCAGCCGGATTTTTTATTTGAAACAAGTTGGGAAGTCTGTAATAAAGTGGGAGGCATCTACACCGTGGTAGCGACCAAAGCGCTAAACATGGAGAAAGACTTGAAGAATAATCATATTTTAATTGGCCCCGACGTGTGGCGCGATACCGAGCAAAATCCCGATTTCATTGAAGACCCCCGCCTGCTCCGGTCGTGGAGGGCCAAGGCAGCCCAAGAGGGATTGCGCATCAGGGTTGGCCGGTGGAATGTGGCCGGACAGCCGGTAGCGGTGCTCGTCGATTTCACCACCTTCATATCGACGAAAGACGAAGTGTTTGCTAAATTTTGGGAAGTCTATCACCTCGATTCCATCAGCGGACAGTGGGATTATATAGAGTCGGCGCTTTTCGGCTATGCGGCCGGCAAGGTGATTGAGAGTTTCACCAATTTCAACATCAACGCCCGCCACCGGGTGGTGGCGCAATTCCACGAATGGATGACCGGCACGGGACTGCTCTACCTGAAAATGAAAATGCCGCAGATTGGGTGTATCTTCACCACCCATGCCACCGTGCTTGGCCGGTGCCTCGCCGGAAACAACCTGCCGCTGTATGACAACATGGAGCGCTATAATCCCGACGACATGGCGCAACAGTTCAATGTTGTTTCCCGCTTTTCGCTGGAAAGGGCTGCCGCGCAAGCCGCCGATTGTTTTACCACCGTGAGCGACATTACAGCCCGCGAGTGTAAACACTTCCTCTCGAAAGAGGTTGATATGGTTACGCCCAACGGATTTGAAAATAGTTTTATACCGCCGGATAACGAACTTCCGGCAAAACAAAAAGCCGGGCGCGAAACGTTATGCAGTGTGGCCGAAGCCCTGCTCAACCAACCCATCGAAAAAGATGCGCTGCTGATTGGCATCAGCGGGCGATATGAATACAGGAACAAAGGCATTGACGTATTCATCGACGCTTTGGCGCAGCTCAACAAAAACGACCTGTTGCAAAAAGAAGTGATGGCGTTTATTATGGTCCCCGGCGACCATCACGGCCCGAATAAAGAATTGTTGCAAAACCTGCAACATCCAAACGACAGGCGCCACATCGACGACAGTCACCTTACCCATTATTTGAACAACCGGGAAAATGACGCCATACTACGCCGCTGCCGCTATCATCAACTCAACAATACGCCACAGGATAAGGTGAAAATATTTTTTGTCCCGTCTTATCTTAACGGCAACGACGGCATATTTAATATACCTTACTACGACTTGCTCGTGGGACTTGACCTCACGGTGTTCCCTTCATATTACGAGCCCTGGGGTTATACGCCGCTCGAAAGCCTTGCCTTCAGCGTGCCCACCATCACCTCTTCGCTGTCGGGGTTTGGCGAGTGGGTCAACACCCATTACAAGGGAAAGAACAAGAGCATTGACATTATACTTCGGAACGACACCAACTACAGTTCGGTGGTCGATGGCGTGGCGCAAAAAATTAAGGCGGCGGCGCAGCTCCATGAGGCGGAGAGCCGCGCCTTGAAAGCAAATGCCAAAGAAGTATCGACGGTGGCGCTGTGGGACAATCAAATCAAATATTACAAGAAAGCGGCGGCGCTGGCTTTGGAGAAAGTTGTGGCGCGAATTCCCAACAGGCCTGCACAACCGGAAGAACAGGTGTCATACGACATCCTGACCAACCGTCCGGCATGGAGCCGCGTGATGATCCATAAACAAATTCCTGAAAACCTGGCGGCACTGGAAGAGCTTTCAAAAAATCTCTGGTGGTGTTGGAACGAAGACGCAGTTGACCTGTTCCGCTCTATCGACGCCGGCCTCTGGGAAAAATGCGGGCACAACCCCATTGCACTGCTCGACCAAATATCGTTCAAACGCTACCGGGAACTTGAAAACGACACGGATTTCGTAAACCGCTTCAAAGCCGTGCACGGCCGGTTTTCCGACTACATGGCAGGAAAGAAAAAAATGAACGCCCCCCACATTTCTTACTTCAGCATGGAATATGGGCTGCACACTTCCCTGAAAACATATTCGGGCGGACTGGGCATCCTGGCCGGCGATTATTTGAAAGAAGCCAGCGACAAAAGCACCCACATCACAGGCGTGGGCTTGCTTTACCGGTATGGATATTTTACGCAAAAACTGTCGTCGGCAGGCGACCAGGTCAGCAACTACGATGCGCAGGATTTTATGAAAGCGCCGGTAACGCCGGTGTATGACAAGGAAGGAAAGTGGGCAACCGTGAGTATTGCACTTCCCGGCCGCACCCTTTACGCCCGCGTGTGGCGCGTAGACGTGGGGCGCATCGAACTGTATCTGCTCGACACGGATTTTGAAGACAACATTACCGAAGACCGCACCATCACGCACCATCTCTACGGCGGCAGCTGGGAAAACCGGCTGAAGCAAGAACTGCTGCTGGGCGTAGGCGGCATCAGGCTACTGCGCAAACTCGGCATCAATGCAGAGGTGTATCATTGTAACGAAGGCCACGCCGCATTTATCGGGCTGGCGCGGCTGCATGAATTTATACTCAACGACAACCTCACCTTTTCGGAAGCGCTGGAAGTGGTACGCGCCTCGTCGCTTTTCACCACCCACACGCCGGTGCCTGCCGGGCACGACGCCTTCGACGAAAATATGCTCCGCACCTACCTGTCGCACTACCCCGACCGACTCAAGATTTCATGGAACCAACTGATGGGGCTTGGCAAAATTAATGCGAACGACCCCAACGAAAAATTCTCCATGAGTTATCTTGCCGCAAACCTGTCGCAAGAAGTGAATGGGGTGAGCCGGCTGCACGGCAAGGTGAGCCGGCAAGTGTTGAAAGATTTGTGGCCCGGCTACCTGCCCGAAGAACTGCATGTGAGCTACGTCACCAACGGCGTGCATTATCCCACATGGACAGCGCCCGAATGGAAAACCATACAGGGCGAAGTGTTCGGCGCCGAATTTCAAACCCACCATTACGACAAAAGTTGCTTCGCCGGCATTCACAAAGTGGCAGACAAAACCATCCTCGAAGTAAGGAACAAGCTGCGCAAACGCTTAATTGACGCCGTTAAAACGCGCCTTTCCAACGACACGCTACAATCGTGTTTCTCGCCCCGCCAAGTGGTGGAGATAAAAGAAATTTTGCGCAATGACGTGCTCACTATCGGTTTTGCACGGCGCTTTGCCACCTACAAGCGGGCGCACCTTTTATTCAAAGACCTTAACCGTTTAAGCGAAATTGTAAACAACCCCAACCATCCCGTACAATTTATATTTGCAGGGAAAGCGCATCCCGCCGACAAAGCCGGGCAAGACCTCATCAAGCGCATTGTGGAAGTGGCAAAGATGCCGCAGTTCCTGGGCAAAATAGTGTTCCTGGCCGATTACGACATTGAACTGGCGAAACTGCTGGTACAGGGCGTTGACATTTGGCTGAACACCCCCACGCGCCCGCTCGAAGCCTCCGGAACCAGCGGCGAAAAAGCGGTGATGAACGGCGTTATGCACTTCAGCGTGCTCGACGGATGGTGGGTGGAAGGTTACAAACCGGGCGCCGGATGGGCGCTCCCGATGGAACAGACTTACGAAAATCAGGCATTTCAGGATGAACTCGACGTAGAAACCATCTACAATATTATTGAAGATGAAATAGCGCCGATATTCTACAACCGCGACGAAAACGGCATATCCGCAGCATGGATGAGCCACATTAAAAACACCATTGCCGACGTGGCGTCGAACTTCACCACCAACCGGATGATGAACGATTACGAAGAAAAGTTTTACCGCAAAATGGCCGAACGCTACGCGCGGATGGTCGAAAACGACTACGCCGAAGCCATTGCCATTGCCGATTGGAAAAAGAAAGTAGGCCGCGAATGGGACCATATTGAACTAATCTCCTACACGCAGCCCGAAAACTCCGCCAACGCTTTTGCGCTAGGAAAAGAAGTGGAAGTGTCGGCCACGCTGCTCACCGGCGCGTTGCAGCCCGACGACATCGGCGTGGAACTGGTGTTCACCGAACAGTTGAAAACCGGTGAATTTAAAATCAAGCGGACATTTGAATTTTCGCTCGACACCTACACCGACGGAGAAGCCACCTACAAAGCAAAGATTGTGCCCGAAGACCCCGGCATGTTTTTCATGGCCGCCCGGATTTATGCCCGCAACCCCAAGCTCCCCCACCGGCAGGATTTTGCACTGGTGAAATGGCT
>JAITQQ010000040.1 GCA_031288855.1 Prevotellaceae bacterium | reverse complement strand
CTGCCCCATTCGTATTGTGCCCCCGAGCCATTGTCGCCACCTGTGGCAGTGAGTGTGACCTCTTGCCCCGCGTATGCCGTTAAGGTAGAAGCCCCGATACTTGTGGGCGCTGTGGGCGGGTCACAGATTACCGGGCCACCGCTAATGCGCCCCGCATCATGCACCACACAGGCCGACGAGGCACTGCTGCCGGTAACGCCTATCTGCCCGGCATAATGCACCGCACACGCCGCAGGAGTGGTGTTTGCGCCTACATTCCCCGCCGTGTAGCCCGGACAATCGCCGCTCATCTCACAATTGCTTACCGTATACTCCGCTTTCACCCGCACGCTCCGGCAATTTCCCTCAGCCACCGCCTGTGCATAGTATTGCGCCGAAGTATTATATAAAGGTGGTAAGGACAACACCTCGCCCGCATGAAGAAACGTTCCCCCTGTAAGGGCATTATACCACTCAATAGTTACACTGCCTGAGGCGGAAGCTACCAGTTCGCCGGATTGTTCGTAGCAAAATTCCCCTTTCGCCACAGTGGGTGCTGCAGGAGGAATACAGAGAAACGTTCCCGGCGCACCGGTCTTATCGGTAAACGAAGTAATGACGTATCCCGGAGAAATTATAAAATCTTTCCCTGAGGTAACGCTCGAAGCCACTCCGCTTTGGGTATTCTCAAGCCATATCGTGTAATTCGGCGTGCCTGTAAACGAAACACCTGATCCGTCTTCCTTCCATTTTCCTACCGGCGGGTAATTCGACGCATAAGCGCACGCGCCCGCAATGTTGGGAATATCACTAAACAGCTGAACGGCAGCGGAAAAATTACCCGCCGTGCGGGCATTACCCACTATCCACACCCCTTGGTCGTTGCCGGATATTTTTATTGCTGTGCCCGCTGTTGCCGTGGCGGCTGTTACCGGTAGCCGCTTCATCACGCCAGCCTCGTTGTAATCCACAAACACCCACACCGAATCGCTCCAGGGCACTGCCTCAGGCGGCATGGTGGCTTTATCCCAACTCACGTCGAACGTCACGGTGCTGGGCGAACCGGGCCTCACCACAAGGCTTGACACCGTCACACCGTTCTGCGCAGGCAACAGGGCTGGGACACACATTATTATTAGTAGCAGATTTTTTTTCATATATTTTTTATTTTCGCATTTTCCGTTTCTCTGTCAGGCGGATTTCAAAGCCGCCTTTACATTAGCACATTTGTTTTTTTGCTCCTTCCGCGCGGAACACCGCCCTCTCCTCTTGCCGCGTTTGTTCGCCGCGCGGGTTTTCCCCCGCACATGCCACCCCCGGGTTGCGGCCGCTCCGCGCCCTTACCCGGGGTTACGCAAATGGTTTCCCCTGTGGGAAACGGCTACAAGTGCCATGTGCTATAATCTGTCTTATCGTTGTACGCATATCGCAAATCATTTTATCTGTTTTACATTGTTCATTATTCATTGTTAACTGTTCATTAAAAGAAAGGGCCGCCAATTTGCAACAGATGATATAAGAAGAAAAGAAGAACTAATTAAATCAGCAGCCCTCTGTGAGTTAAGAACTAAAAACTAAGAACTACAGCGTTAAAGATTGGAATACATCATCCTTCATACCTCATACATTAAATTTATATTACATATATACAATAAAACTCCACATCGCAAAAAAACATTGCAACACACAAAAAGTGATTAAGAGATTAGGAGACTAAGCGATTAAGAAACTCATAACTCATCATTCATAACTCATAACTAATTCTTAGTTCTTAACTCTTAATTCAATAAGGTAGCGCGAGCCTGTAGATAATTTATTTACTTCACGAGGTATCACGAAACCTGATGTTTAAATAAATTAGGCCCACACCTGTCTTTCTAACAAAAAATAAATTGGTTGAAAAAAAAAGAAAATGTGGGCGCTAACTTTTTTCCCCCTAAACATCTCATTATGAAAATTTCGTGATTTTCGGAAGCAGAGTACTAAAAGCAAACGCCAACAAGTATAATAAAAAGAACTTCAAACTTTACGCTGCAAATATAAACACAATTTTTTTAAATCCAAATATAAAAGTGTTAAATTGTGTTACTTCTTTTTCTTGTCCTTCTTTTTGGAATCGGGAACGGCTTGCTGAATGGTCAGCATGATGGTGCCGCGCGGCAACCTGTCGCCGGATTTTACCGGAATGGCGGTTATCTTGCCGTCAAAAGGGGCGCGAATAATGTTGCGCATCTTCATGGCCTCAAAAATAACCAGCTCGTCGCCGGCTTTGACAGCCTGTCCTGTTTTCACCAATATTTTTTGCACCGATCCGGGAATGAAGGTCTTTATTTCTTCGGGATTAGGTTTCGTCCACGGCTTGCGGGCCTGAAATTTTTTGGTGTATATCGTTTTATAATTCCGCCCTTCCTCAAAAAGCCGCAACGTTTTATATTCGGGCTCCGGGCTTGCCGCCTGCGGGTCTATCGTTGTTGTTTCTTTCATAAGCCAAGCGTTTAAAATGGTGGAATACCATGTTTTTTATTCGGACGTCCCACATGTTTGTCTTTCGACACATCAATTGCATGCAGGATGAATTTCCGCGTATCTTTCGGCTCAATCACCGAGTCGATGTACCCTTTTGCGGCGGCCACATAAGGATTGGAAAATTTTTCTTTGTATTCTTCGACCTTTTGTTTGCGCATCGCTTCGGGGTCGGGCGCTTCCATAATTTCCTTGCGGAAAATAATGTTGGCCGCGCCTTCGGGACCCATCACCGCAATTTCGGCCGTAGGCCATGCAAACACAAAATCGGCACGCAGGTGGCGCGAGTTCATGGCAATATATCCGCCGCCATACGCCTTACGCAGGATAATGGTAATGCGCGGCACGGTGGCTTCACTGTAAGCATACAGCACTTTTGCGCCGTGGCGTATCACGCCCGCATGTTCCTGGTCAATGCCCGGCAGGTAGCCCGGCATGTCTTCCATCGTTACGATGGGGATGTTGAACGCATCGCAGAAGCGGATGAAACGCGCGGCTTTGTCTGACGAATCGCAATCGAGCACGCCGGCCATCACCATCGGTTGGTTGGCCACAAAGCCCACAGTGCGCCCACCCATACGGCCGTATCCGGTAACTATGTTGGCCGCCCATTTTTCCTGCACTTCAAAAAACTCCGACCCATCTACCACTGCGCGGATAATGTCGCGTACATCATAAGGCTTTGTCGGGTCAATCGGCACAATCTTCTCGATGTTGTATTTTTTCTGCGGTTGTTTTTCTTCTATTATATGAATGCTGTGCTTGTCGTTGTTACACGGAATGTATGACAACAGTGTTTTAATTTGTTGAAAACATTCCTGCTCGGTCAGCGCATAGAAATGGGCATTGCCGGTGATTTCGCTGTGCACGCGCGCGCCGCCGAGCTCTTCCATGCTGATTTCTTCGCCCAACACCGACTTGATGACTTCAGGCCCGGTGATGAACATTTTCGAAATATTTTCCACCACAAACACATAATCGGTGAGCGCAGGCGAATACACCGCGCCGCCGGCGCACGGCCCCAGAATTACGGAGATTTGCGGAATGACGCCACTGGCCAACGTATTGCGAAAAAAAATTTCGCCATAACCGGCCAATGAATTTACTCCTTCCTGAATACGCGCACCGCCCGAATCGTTAATACCAATCAGCGGAATGCGCATACGCAAGGCATAGTCCATCATCTTTACAATTTTACGGGCATGCATCGAGCCTAATGACCCGCCCGCTACTGTGAAGTCTTGTGCATAAATAGCTACGGAACGCCCATGAATAGTGCCGGTGCCGATGACTACCCCGTCGCCGGGAAGTTCTTTGCCGTCCATGCCGAACTCGCGCGCATCATGTGCAATAAACAAGTCGTACTCATGGAACGAACCTTCGTCAAGCAACACACTGATCCGGTCGCGAACAGGAAGTTTACCCATGGCAATTTGTTTGGCAATGGCTTTCTCGCCGCCGCCCAGAATAGCCTTTTCCTGCCGTTCTTTTAATTCTCTAATTTTTGTTCCTAAATTTACCATAATATTAATTTAAGATTTCAATTGCGGGTGCAATGATACAAAAAAACTACAACCTAAATAGCATAAAATAGCATAAACTATCAACAGTAAAATATAATTATTTGATATCCTTATTCATAAAATAGAGGGCTTGATTTTTATCAAAACATGGGGAAAAATCATTATATTTGTATATTGTTATGAAAAATAAAATTATGTCATTTGATTCTTTTGTACATCGCCACAACGGCCCGCGTGAGCCGGAAGTCAGGCAAATGTTGCAGGCTGTGGGCGTAACTTCTTTAGAAGAATTAATTAACCAGACCGTGCCGGAAAATATTCGCTTGAACGCGCCTCCGGATTTGGATGCGCCGGTGAGTGAATATGAATACCTGAACAGGGTGAAAGCTTTAGCGGCGAAAAATAAAATTGTTCGTTCGTTTATCGGTATGGGCTGGTACGGCACGGCTATATTGCCTGTGGTGTTGCGCAATGTGTTTGAAAATCCGTCGTGGTACACTTCTTACACTCCTTATCAGGCCGAGATTTCGCAAGGGCGATTGGAAGCGCTGTTGAATTTCCAAACCATGGTGTCGAGCCTCACCGGTTTTGCCGTGTCGAATTGTTCGTTGCTTGACGAGGCTACTGCCGCCGCCGAAGCTATGCGGATGATGTTTGAATTGCGCACCCGCGAAGCGGTGAAAGCCGGGAAAAATATATTATTTGTAGATGAAAATATTTTCCCGCAAAACCTTGATGTGTTGCTTACCCGCGCTGCGCCGCTGGGCATTGAAATCGTAAAAGGAAATTTCGAGCAATGTGTTTTTGACGAAAAATGTTTCGGCGCGGTGGTGCAATATCCTGCTGCCAATGGCGCGGTGCGCGACTATTCGGCGTTTTGCGCCAAGGCGCATGCGCATCAGGCGCTGGTAACCGCAATATGCGATATATTGTCGCTTGTGTTGTTGAAAGAGCCTGCGGCATGGGGCGCCGATATTGCCGTAGGAAGCACACAGCGTTTCGGCATTCCGATGGGTTTCGGCGGGCCGGCAGCGGCTTATTTTTCCACCAAAGACGAATACAAGCGCAGCATGCCCGGGCGCATCATCGGCGTGTCGGTTGACCGATTGGGAAAACCCGCTTTGCGTATGGCGTTGCA
>JAITQQ010000035.1 GCA_031288855.1 Prevotellaceae bacterium | reverse complement strand
TGCGCCTTCGGTTTCTACCAATTCCTTAAATTTGTCCTTGGGTTGTTTACATTGCGGGCATCTTTCAGGCGCTTCATCTCCTTCATGTACGTAGCCACATATCGTACATATCCATTTCTTTTTCATGGTAATAAAAAATTAAAAATTTATAAATAATATTTTTTTAAGAACTGCATTTTTTACAATATCCTTTATAATAGAGCTGGCTTTCGGTAATTTTGAAGCCATTTATCCGTTTTCTGCTTGCAAATTTTGAATCGCTGAGGGGCAGGTCATGTACGCATCCGCATTGTTTGCACTTGAAATGCGCATGTTGCATGATGTTGGCGTCATAACGCACGTGCTTGTCGTCGATGTTGATTTCAAGAATAGCGCCGTGTTCAGCCAATAGTTTTAGTGTATTATAGACCGTTGTCTTCGATAACGTAGGCGCAGCAGGATGCAGCGCATTAAAAATCGTATCAACGCTGGGATGAATTAAATTCTCCATTAAATACTGCATGATGGCAATCCGCTGCAACGAAGGCTTGATGCCGAATTGCTGTAATCTTTCAATGGATGTTAATTTTGTATTCATTTAAAAATTGTAATAATTACAAATTTGAATTTTGTGCAAATATACGACAACTTTTTAAATATACAAAAAAATTTAATAATTTTGTGCTGTTTTTAATACGATTAAATCGTATTATTCTAAAAATCTGTATATAAAATAATCGTATTAATCTTAGAGATTGTTATGACAAATATCTTTTCTCATCGTTTCGCCGGAATATTTTTCCTCATCCTGTTCCCATTTTTTGTTGAGGCGCAGCCGGCTGCAGTTTCTGATTCTATCGGAAAAACAGTGCAAACCGGAGGCCTGAGCCCGGATGTAAAAGGTTATCCAGTTTACAGCCCGATGAAAGACACGCTGTTTCTTGTTTATAATAAGGTGGGGTCATTTCCGGCAGAGGAGCGTTCCCGGCGGATTACCAACAAAATAGAACAACTATACAATGATGATTTCCTGCAAACGGATTCCATCCTTGCCCTGCCGGCAGACGGATACGCCGACATCATCTATAAAGACCTGATAGTAATGACCGTGTTGGACTTGGATGCCCGGTGCGTTAACGATACGCTAACCTACACGGACTTGGCGGAAAAGTATGTGGAAGTTATAAAAAGCGCCATTGTCAAAGCAAAAGCCCAAAATGACTTGGCCAGATTGCTGGAACGCATCGGCTTGACTTTGTTGGTTGTAACAGGCGCCTGCGCGGTGATTTGGTTTATTATACTTTGCTATAAACGCCTTAAAAAATTCATTACCGGAAGAAACCGCCAAAAGCTGCATGGCTTCTCATACAAAGGCTACACCTTTCTTACGGTAAAACAGCAATTGACCGTCATACTTTTTCTGGTGAATGTGCTCAAATGGTTTTCCGTCGCGCTGGCGGTTTATCTCATACTGCCGTTGGCATTCGCCATTCTTCCGTTCACACACGGCGGGGTGGATTATTTTTTCGCGCTTGTTTGGTCGCCTTTCCACAAAATTTTCCTTTCACTGTGGAATTATTTGCCCAATCTTATTAGCATTCTGGTAATATTTTTTGTATTCAAATACTTGTTGCGTTTTGTCAAATACCTGTTTTCGGAAATTGCTTCGGAACGCTTGAAAATAACGGGGTTTTATCCCGACTGGGCAATGACCACTTTTCAAATCGTACGGATTTTCCTGATAGCTTTTGCGCTTATTGTGATGTTCCCATATCTGCCAGGCAACAATTCGCCGGCTTTTCAAGGCATTTCCATTTTTATCGGCGTATTGGTTTCGCTCGGGTCGTCGTCGGCCATTGCCAACGTCATTGCGGGTTTGGTCATCACGTACATGCGCCCTTTCAAGGTGGGCGACCGCATTAAACTTGGCGATGTGACGGGCGATGTGATTGAAAAAACCATCCTTGTAACGCGCCTGCGGACAATTAAAAATGAAGAAATCACAATTCCGAACCTGACTATTTTACAGGGAAACACGATTAATTATTCTGCTTTCTCGAAAGAGGAAGGATTAATTGTGCACACCACAGTAACCATGGGCTACGAAGTGGCGTGGCAAGATGTGCATCAAGCGTTGATTGATGCGGCGCTGATGACCGGGCACATTTTGCCCGACCCGAAACCTTTTGTGCTGCAATCGAGCCTCGACGATTTTTATGTGACTTACCAAATCAACGCCTATACAAGGGAAGCCAGCAACCAATCGAAAATTTATTCCGATTTGCACCAGAACATACAGGATGTGTGTAACGAACGTGGATTGGAAGGCGTATCGCCGCATTACCGCGTTCAGCGCACGGAAGAAACCACATCGGCGAAAAAATAGGGATGCTCCTCAACAAGGACTTGAACCTTGGACCCCCTGATTAACAGTCAGGTGCTCTAACCAACTGAGCTATTGAGGAATTTTAAAAACAGGTTGCAAAAGTAATAAGAATTTCGGAATTATGCAATATCTTTGTGAAAAAATATATTTTCATGGATACACTTGTGGTGCACGGCAACGAACGAAAATCTGTTATAACAGTGGGGGAACGCCCTCCGCATGTGGGTGATTATTTGCCTCATGAAAAGATATTTGTGGTCACCGATACGCAGGTTTACCGCTTGTATTCCGATTTTTTCCGCGCGTGCGAGCCCCTTGTCATTGGCACTGGCGAACAAATTAAAACGTTGGATACGGTGGCGCTGATTTACGAAAAACTCTTGGAAAAAGAAGCCGACCGCTCCGTATTTCTAATAGGTGTAGGCGGCGGGGTGGTGTGCGACATGGTGGGTTTTGCGGCTTCTACTTACCTGCGCGGCGTGCGCTTCGGGTTTGTGCCCACCACGCTCTTGTCGCAGTCCGATGCGGCGGTGGGCGGAAAGAACGGCGTGAACTTTAAAGGATTTAAAAATAAAATAGGCACAATCACCCAGCCTGATTTTGTGTGGTGCGACCCGTCGTTTTTCCACACTTTGCCCGAAAGGGAAGTCCGCAGTGGGCTGGCGGAAGTGGTAAAGCAAGCCCTCATTGCCGATACCAACTTGTTTGAATATATTGAAAACAGCGTGCAGGGTATTTTGTCGTTGGAAGTGGCCGTGATGCGGCGAATGGTGTTAGATTGCCTGCACATCAAAGCCGGCGTGGTGAGCCGCGATGAGAAAGAACAGGGGGAGCGGCGCAAGTTGAATTTCGG
>JAITQQ010000166.1 GCA_031288855.1 Prevotellaceae bacterium | reverse complement strand
AAAATCCGCCTCGACGATGTGTTCCGCAGCAACTATTCCGACTTAGACGCCATGCCCAAAGAGTTTGCCAACCGATGGATATTGCCCGGCGACGAGGCTTACACCAATATTCCGGTGATTGTCGATAACCGTATCCTCAGGGAAAATACCGGGCTAATGTATGCCTATAGCGCTTACAACTATTCGGATGCACGCATTGCCGACGGCGGGTTTATCCGCATGAAAGAAATTTCGCTCTCGTATGACTTTCCGAAAAGCTGGATCTCGCCGTTAAAAATCAACAACCTGAGCTTGAAACTGCAAGCCACCAACCTGTTCTTGATTTATGCCGACTCCAAACTCAACGGCCAGGATCCCGAATTTTTCCAATCCGGCGGGGTATCGGCGCCGGTGCCCAAACAATTTACGTTTACTTTACGCGTAGGACTATAAACACCAAAAGAGTATGAATATGAAAAAATATATTATAAAATTATTTGCGGTTGCGCTGACGGTATGCAGCGTATCCTGCAACGAGTTTCTGGATGAACTGCCCGACAACCGGACAGAAGTGGATACCGAAGACAAAATCACCAGGCTGCTGACTTCGGCCTATGCTGACCGGTTACATATCCTTACTACGGAAATGATGTCAGACAATGTAGACGATACAGGGGATGAGGTTGGCGCCAGCGCCGGACGTTTCCAGGAGCAGATGTTTTATTGGGAAGACGATATAGAAACTTCCAGTATTAATGAATCCACGAAGGATGTATGGGCTTCCCATTATTTGGCCATTGCCCACGCCAACCAAGCGCTACAGGCCATTGAAGAAATGGGCAATCCGGCATCTCTAAACCCGCAGCGGGGCGAAGCCCTCATCAGCCGCGCCTATCACCATTTCATTCTGGTGAACGTGTTCTGCAAGCACTTCAGCGAGCAAACCGGCGATAGCGATTTAGGCGTTCCGTATATGGAAAAAGCGGAAACCACCGTGAATCCCCAATATGAAAGAGGCACGGTGTCCGGCGTATATGAGAAGATCGAAAAGGATATTAAAGAAAGCCTGCCGCTGATAGACGACGCTATTTATACGGTGCCCAAATTCCACTTCAACCGGAAGGCCGCTTATGCCTTCGCTGCACGCTTTTATCTCTATTACAAAAAATACGACAAGGTGATTGCCTGTGCCAATGAAGTGTTGGGCGCCAACCCCGCCAGTGAGCTGCGCGATATGGCCTACTTCGGCTCGCTGCCTACCGCTAAGGAAGAACTTAACAATGTGGCGCAAGATTATGTGAAGCCGGCGCACAATGCCAACTTATTGCTGATGGCCGCCATGTCGCATGCAGGAAGCATTTATACCAGCATCTACACTACTTTAGGTAAAAGATATTGCTGTGCCACCAAAATGGCGCAAACTGAAGGCTGCAGAGCCAACGGGCCGTGGGGCAGCTACACCGGATTCCATTATCAGGGCGCCTCGTTAGAAGCGGGCAACAGTGCTGTAGCATTTATAATATTTCCAAAAATACCGGAATTCTTTGAAGTCATTGATCCGGTGGCTGAGAGCGGTATTCCCCGCACCGTTTACCCGGCCTTTACTACCGATGAAACCCTGCTGTGCCGGGCCGAAGCCTATATTATGCTGCAACAGTATGGCCCGGGCGTGATGGACCTGAACCTTTGGACAACAACCCACATGAAAAGCGGAAGAGAGGTCATGACCCCGGCTTCTATCGATGCTTTTTACGGAAAAATGGCCTATTACCAGGTTACCAAGCCTACGCCGAAGAAAGAATTGCATCCTGAAACGCCGTTCGTTTCCACCTTGCAGGAAAACCTGATCCATTGCCTGCTGCATATCCGCCGGATTGAAACGATGTATGAAGGCTTGCGATGGTTCGACATCAAGCGCTACGGCATTGAGATATACCGCCGCGCCATAGACGCTAACTTGAATATCACCCACATCGAAATTGATGGAACGACGGCGAAAACGACGCTGGTCGTAGACGACTTGCGCCGCGCCATCCAACTGCCGGCCGACGTGATTACCGCCGGCTTAACACCAAATCCAAGAAATAATTAATTTAAAACATGACCGATATGAAAAAAATAATAGTATACCTGTTTGCGTTGACCCTGTTGGTGGGCGCCTGGTCGTGCAACAAAGACGAAATCAGCGGCAACAGCATATTCGACAACCAGGACACACCGCAAAATGCGTTCGACGAATGGTTGCTCATGAATTATACCTATCCCTACAACATCGACTTCAAGTATAAACTGGAAGACATTGAATCGAGCTTCTACTACCATCTCTCGCCGGCCAAGATGGAGAACGCTGTGGCCATGGCCAAACTGATTAGATACCTCTGGTTGGAAGTGTACGACCAGGTAGGCGGCGTTGACTTCACCCGCGCGTATGTGCCGCGCATTATCCACCTGATAGGCTCGCCCGGTATTCAACCCAACGGCACCGAACTGTTGGGTACAGCCGAAGGCGGAATGAAAATAACCCTCTACAAGATAAATGAACTGGATGTAAAGGCGCTCAGCATGGACGTGTTGAATGAATATTATTTCAAAACCATACACCATGAATTTGGCCACATCCTGCACCAAACCAAGAATTATCCTTCCGGTTTCCTGCAAATTTCTTCTACGGACTACATCGGGACAAGTTGGAGCGGTTATGAAGAATCATTGGCAAAGGCCTATAACTTGGGCTTTGTGAGCCGGTATGCACGGAGTGGTGTGAACGAAGATTTTGTGGAAACCCTCGCCGTGTATGTCACCTCAACTGCAACGCAATGGGAAACAATGCTCGCCGCGTCCGGAACGGCCGGAATGGTAAAGATTGAAAAAAAGTTCAGAATGGTGAAAGACTACATGGCCGCCGCTTGGAATATAGACATTGTGGCGTTGCGCGACCTCGTGCAGGAACGCTCGGCGCTTCTCGGACAACTTAAGTTAACAACCCTTTAAACACGGATGACTATGAAAAATAAATTCTTATTAATTGTGCTATTGGCGTTCGTGGCGTTACAAGCCTGCGTCAAAGACGAAGAAAAAATCTTCAACGCTTCGGCGGCCGAAAGAACAAATGAGACCGTAAACAGCCTCAGGAACCTCTTAGTGTCGCTGCCCAACGGCTGGATGGTGGAATATTACCCGGAACCCGACCGTTCGATGGGCGGGTATAATTTTATCTGGAAATTTGACACGAATGGAACGGTAGTGGTAGCCGGTGAACAGGCTACGGCCAACTATCCGGAAGGCGATACGCTCAGGTCACACTTTGATGTGATTGCCAACAGGGGAGTAGTGCTCTCCTTCAACACCTACAATGAAGTATTCCACTACTTCTCGGAGCCAAGCTACAATGATTTGGATGGCTATGGCGGCGATTATGAATTTGTGCTGAGGGAGATGACGCCCGAAAAGATTGTGATGACCGGCAAGAAACGCGGCAATAGATTAGTGCTAACGCCCTACACCGGCGGCGACGCGTCAACATGGAAACCCTACCTGGAACAGTTTGCTGTGCTGCATAGTAAAATGACTGCGGCAGATTACACTGTAAGCGTAAACGGTACCGCCGCCGCGGACTTCGACAAGGTAACCCGGAAACACAGGGTGTTCAGGCTTACTTACAAAAATCCGGATAACAACAAAATAGTGCCCTACATTCTCACCCCTACCGGCATTAAGCTGTATGAGCCGCTTACCGTAGACGGAGAAACGGTGCAATACTTTACCTTCAATGAAGCCGAAAAAAAACTGACCGGCGAGGGCGCGGGGCATATCACTATTGAACTGGGGCCGCCGCCGCCGCCACTGAATGTATGGTTTGCCACGATGAAGAGCTATGGGTATTTTTTGCTCAAGGGCTCGAACAGCGTAATGGCGCTTGTCGATCAATGTTCAATGGTTTTAGGTAATAACTATGGGGAAACGCTTGTCGGCGCTATAGTAGGTGACTCCCCGCTTCCTCGGGATCCCGGGCGTGGGTTTATTTTTATATCGCATAATCCTAGTATTGGCCATTATTATTATTCGCAATTTATTTTTGATTTCATACCGGAGGGCAATAATCTGAGAATTGAATATGCAAACAAATCTGGGGCTGATGGCGCGTGGTATGAGATGGAGTACGCCCAGTTCCGTAGAGAGATCACCCGTAAATCGCCGTATAGCATAACCGCTAATGATCCTGTATTCCCCGACGAGGTTATCCTGACCAGTGTGGCCGATCCGGATTTTTACTTTATGGTAAGTGATTTTGGAAAATAATTTATAATCAATTTTAAAAAAATGACGCATGAAAAAATCAATATATTTATTTTCGATGCTGCTCTTCCTGTTGGCCACAGCCGCCGGTTGCAGCGATAAGGGCGAAGAGCTCGAACTGGATTTCCTTGAGCTGGAAAGCGCCAATGTCTCGTTTGACGCATTTGGCGGCGACGGCGAAATCATAGTGAAATCAACGGCCGGCGTAACCGCAAGCGTCGCCGCCGCCTGGTGTACACCCGCCGTATCGGGAAACAAAGTAACTGTAGCCGTTTCGCCCTATGGGGGATTATTGGGGCGGGCTACCGTGGTTACGTTGGTGTCGGCCGGAAAAACAGTGCAGGTGCCTGTTGCGCAATCGGGCATGGATTTTAAACTGGAAACTAACATAGTAAGGATGCCCAGTACGGCGGGTGACGCGACCATGCCACTGCACTGCCCCATACCGGTTATGGCGCAGTGCAGCGCCACCTGGCTTACCATCAATGTAACCGCCGGCAATGTATTGGAACTGCAAGCAGAAGCCAATCCTAACCGGCCGCGGACAGGACTCGTAACTTTAACCGCCGGGGACTTAACCCTCGTCGTTAAGGTTATGCAAGACGGTGATCTGCCCTCGCCGCTGATTGAATGGTTTGCCACGATGGATACTTATGGATATTTAAGAGCAGGCTCGAACAGTGCAATGGTGGTTCTTGAGCGGTGTGCAACAGCTTTAAATAACGCACTCCTTGAGGACTTACGTTATATCATAGTGGGTAATTCACCGTTTAACAATTTTTCCGGGCGCGGGTTTATATTCGGATCGTATAGTTACCTTGACCGTCAAACTACGAATGTGCAATTCCTTTATACTTTTAAGGCGGAAGGCAAGACTGTAGCCATCACCTATAGTGAGGAAGGATATTATGCAGAGTGGTATCATATCTTTTATGCTTCGTTCCTGGATGCGATTACTAATAAATCGCCGTATTACATGACTCCCAATGACTTTGAAACGCCTACGGAGATTGTCCTGACCAGTGTGGCCGATCCGGATTTTTATCTTGTGATAAATGATTTCGGAAAATAATTTATGAAAAAAACCGGCAGGCGAGTGTAACGCCCGGCGCCTTGCAAGTGGGCATTCAGCGCCTCGATGCCCTGAATGCCCGCTATAGCGCCACTTCGTTGCGCCGTGTCGGGTGTGGCCGCTTAGGTTACACGTTCTGCAAAATGTCGAGTAGCAGCAGCCAGAACTTTTTTACCGATGGGATGTGCAACCGCTCGTCGGGCGAGTGTGCATTTTTGATGGTAGGCCCGAACGAAATCATATCGAGGCCGGGATATTTCTTCAGGAACAACCCGCATTCAAGCCCCGCATGAATGGCTTTTACTTTCGGCTCAACATGGAACAACCGCTTGTATGATGTTTTTGCAATATCGAGAATAGGGGAGTTGGGATTGGGCTCCCAGCCCGGATATCCGTCTACATATTCGATTTCAGCGCCGGACAGTTGAAACAGCGCATCCACCATGCGGGCTACATTGAACTTGGCGCTTTCGAGCGCGCTGCGCTGACTGGTTTCCACCACAATTTGCCCGTCTTCGTTCAACTTCACCGATGCAAGATTGGTAGATGTTTCCACCAACCCTTTCATGGCGCTGCTCATGGCCATTACGCCGTGCGGACAAGCATAAAGGGTATGCAACAAACGTTGCTGCCCGGCCTTTTCCCATACGATAAACGGCTCATCGCCGGCTTTCCGGGTTACAGGCTCTAACTTCTGCACAATATGAGCATCGTTTTTCTCATATTCGCTTTTTATATCTTTTACGTGTTGCTCAAACAACTGCGTCAGGCTTGTGGCTTGCGCCGTGTTTACCGTAAAAATGGCCGAAGCCTCCCGCGCAATGGCATTGCGCAGGTTGCCTCCTGTGAATGCATGCAGGCGGATTTGACAATGCTGTTGCGCCTGCCACAGGAAGCGCGTGGCTACCTTCACGGCGTTGGCGCGCCCGCGGTTAATGTCGTCGCCGCTGTGCCCGCCGGTTAAACCGCTTACATGATAAGCATAAATCCGGTGATTTTGCGGCATGATTTCTTCTTCCATGTCAAAAGCGCCCACCACGCCGGTGCCTCCCGCACATCCGATAAACAATTCGCCCTCGTCTTCCGAATCGAGATTCAACAAAATATTTCCTTTCAGGAATCCGGGCTCCAGCGCTTCGGCGCCCGTGAGCCCGCTTTCTTCATCTACCGTGAATAAACATTCGATAGGGCCATGCGTCAAATCATTATTGGCCAACAACGCCAACTGTGCGGCCATGCCTATGCCGCAATCGGCGCCAAGCGTGGTGTCCATGGCCTTAATCCATTCGCCGTCTACATACGAAGCAATAGGGTCGAATTCAAACCGGTGCTTTGAATGGCTGTGCTTTTCGCCCACCATGTCCATGTGCGATTGCAGCACCACGGTGGGGCGTTCTTCCATGCCTTTGCTCGCCGGCTTGCAGATCAATACATTTCCCACCTTATCGCACTTGGCCTCGAGATCCGCCTGCGCAGCAAAATCCATTAAATAAGCAATGATTTTTTCCTCATGTTTTGATGGTCTCGGAATACAGCTAATTTCGCCGAAATACCTGAATACATCGGCGGGGTCAAGTTTGTGCAACAACATACTATATGGTCGATTTTAATTTCTTTTCAATAGCCAGCACATGCTGCTTGAAATGCTTGTCGGTAGTCATCAGGTCGCATACCGTCTTGTAGGAATGTAAAACGGTGGCGTGGTCCTTCCCGCCGATTTGTGCGCCTATTGACGACAGCGAAGCCTTAGTCATGCTGCGGCTGAGATACATGGCAATCTGCCGTGCCTGCACAATTTCACGCTTGCGCACCTTCGACAATAAACTTTCGGGCGTAAGACAAAAATAAGAACACACCGCTTTTTGTATCTCGTTTATCGAAAGTTCACGTTGGGTATTATTTACCAGTTTGTCAGTCATTGTTTCGGCAAGTTCCAGTGTAATGGCTTTTTTGTTTAGCGTAGCCTGTGCAAGCAGCGACACCAAAGCACCTTCCAGTTCGCGGATATTGGTGGAAATTTTTCCGGCAATATATTCTACAATATTTTCGGGAAGCTCCAATCCGTCGTTATATATTTTATCGCGCAAAATCGCTTTCCGCGTTTCGTAATCGGGCACTTGCAGCTCGGCCGAAAGTCCCCACTTAAAGCGTGAGAGCAGGCGTTGCTCCAGCCCCGCAAGCTCTACCGGCGGCTTGTCGGAAGTCAGGATTAATTGTTTCCCCGATTGGTGCAGGTGATTAAAAATATGGAAAAATACATTTTGCGTTCCTTCCTTGCCGGCAAATTCGTGCACATCGTCGAGAATCAACACATCAATCATCTGATAAAAGTGCAGGAAATCCGCATATTTATTTTTTACGTTCACCGTATCCATATATTGCGTCTGAAAACGGTTTGCGTTGACATATAACACAATTTTTTCGGGATACAATTCTTTTACTTTAATTCCGATGGCTTGGGCAAGATGCGTCTTTCCCAATCCTGAATTGCCATAAATAAACAGCGGGTTGAACGCCGTTTTGCCGGGATTTCCGGCAATGGTTAATCCCGCAGTACGCGCCAAACGGTTACACTCGCCTTCAATAAAATTATCGAAATGATAATCGGGATTCAATTGCGGGTCAATTTGCAGTTGCTTTAATCCGGGAATTACGAATGGATTTGCAATGCTTCCTTTTTCCGTAAGATTGTTGGGAAAAGGCACGGTTTTATTTTTTAGGTCGGGACGGCTCTGGTGCGGATACGTTACCGCTGAAGTGCCTTCTACCACCCGCACACTGTATTCCAATTGTGCATCCTGCCCCAATTCTTTCCGTAAAGTTTTACTCAGCAAATCAATAAAATTTTCTTCAAGATATTCGTAGAAAAAAGAAGTAGGAACTTCAATCGTCAATACATTATTGGCAAGCTTTAACGGAACTATGGGCTCGAACCATGTGCGGAAACTTAATGCGGGAATAATATCTTTTATAACACGCAAACAATTACGCCATACCTGCTGGCAATATTCATTATTTGATGTATCGGAGGAGATCATTTTAAAAGTTTGAGTTAATCGTATTTCGAAGACACAAAATTGTAGAAAAAAAAATTAAAAAAAAATAGCAAATGCTATTGTTTTATTCAAAAAAAAGATAACGGCCTTACTATCAATTAGAAAATTTTTAAAGAATTAAAATACGCTTATCTTTATATATTTTTTCGGATTTTTTTGAATAGCCACAATTAAACTGTCAAGATGTGTAATAGTCCTCGACACATTATTATAAAGGTGCCCGTCGTGAAGTAATTTTCCAACGCTCCCTTCCGGATTATTGGCTTGCAACAGGAGTGCATTTATATTCTCTACCGTGGCTTTAATATCGGCAGCTTGTAAAGAATCGGTCAGCAGGGCTAAATTATGTAAAGTGCGTGTAATATCGCCGCTACTTTGATTTAACGACCCCATGAATGTATTGACGCCTTCCGCAATACTTTTAATACTTTCTTTTTCACCTTCCAGTGCGGCGCTGAATTGTTGCAAATTATGCAAAGTTTTTCGCAAACTTGCAATGCTGTGCACTAAATTGTCTTGCGTTTCGTCGGTCAATATTGTATTTAATGCCTGAGCCGTTTTATTCAGCGCTGTAATCAGGGTGTCCACTTTTTGTTTCAGCGGCACCAGCTCATCGGCAATTATGGTAATGAGTTCGGGCACATTGCCCGCAAGCAGCGTGTCTCCTTTTTGCAAAAAATGATCGCTGTCGCCGAACACAATCCGCATGGCTTTATTTCCCATGATGTCGGTACTGAATATTTGCGCTTCCGAATTTTTTGGAATATGATACCTGTCGTTGATATTTATTTTTACAACAAATTTCAGGTTGGCTGCATCGAACGTAATTTTTTCAACAGAGCCTATTTTTAATCCTTTCAAAAATATCTGCGAACTTGGAGACAACCCCTCCACATTTTCATAGACGGCATAATAAGTATTGGTATTCTTAAAAATGTCCTGCCCTTTTAAAAAATTTATTATTCCGAATATAGCGATGACAATCGCTAAGAAAAATATACCTATTTTTACTTCGCGGTTAATTTTCATAATGTTTATTTTTTCATTGGTACGATTTTACCGTTCTCCACACATACAACAAAAGCATCTGCAATTTTTGGGCGTATTACTTTTTCGCAATATTGCATTGCCGCTTCAAAGGTAGTAAAATTTCCGGCGGTATATTTATATATAGCGCTAAAAGGAATGCACCGCACCTCCTCATAGCCGCTAAACTCCGGTGCGTCAAGGGGAATTTTTTTTGAAGAAGCTCTAATCTGTATCCGGTAATGAAGGGTTGGCGGTATGTCATTTTCTTTGGCGTCCTGCGCTTTTTTACTGCTCATCTGCGTCAGCTTGAGGTCGCGGTCGTAATAATTTTTGTAACTTTTGAACGCCCTGAAAATAGCTTGCGCAATCGCCGTTTTCGTTTCTTTTTTATTTAAAATTTTTTCCTCCTGCTCATTCGAAATGTACCCCATTTCTATCAGAATGCTTGGCATGGCCGTGCGCCACAAAACCAGAAACCCGGCTTGCTTTACGCCGCGATTGGGTTTAATGAGCCGGTCGCCCAATTCCTCCTGCACGCGGGCGGCCATCTGGAGGCTTTGCTCGAGGTGCGCGTTTTGTAACAGCGAAAAAATAATAAACGACTCCGGCGATCGCGGGTCATAGCCTTCATATTTGGAAGCGTAATTATCTTCGTAAGTAATGACGGCATTTTCGCGCATGGCCACTTCCATGTTCGAGCCCGATTTGTCGAGCCCCATCACGTAGGTTTCGGTGCCCCGCACACTTTTTTTCGCCGAAGCGTTGGTGTGAATGGAAATAAAAAGGTGGGCATTGTGTTTGTTGGCAATGGCGCTCCGTTCGTCGAGGGGGATGAAAACATCCGTTTTGCGGGTGTAAATAACTTCCACGCCCGGGCAGGAATCCTGAATGAATTTACCTACCATTAAGGCTACATCCAAATTAAGGTCTTTTTCTTTACTGAACTTTCCGGGAGCTCCCCCGTCAAGTCCGCCGTGACCGGCATCAACCACCACTCTTGTGACACCGGTCTGGGTAACGACGGATTGACTGAAAGTTGTTATATGGAAACAACAAAAAGCAACCAAAGAGAATGCAAAGATAATAACTTTTTTTATATCTGCAATAGATTTAAACATTTTTTTCACTTACCTTTGTGGTGCAAAATTATAAAACTATTTTGTAATTATATTATTGAAAATTATAAATAATTGTAAGTCAATATTATTAATTTTATTGACGGCAGGTTTTCCGGTTGCTGTATCGGCTTTTTCGGCAGATACGGTAGCTCGGGCTATGCCGCAAAAACCGGTTTTTGCGCCCCACGACACCCTCCCATTCTTAAAAAAAGATACGGTAATCTCGTTTGACCGCATGGCGGCGCCGAAAGATACGCTTGCGGCAGCGGAAGACACCACTGCGGCCTTGCAGGATACCGTGCCGAAACGCAAAAGTTCGCTCGAAGCGCCGGTGTTCTCTACCGGCCGCGATTCCATAGATTATGACCTGGGGCATCCCGACCGCCTCATTTATTATTATGGCGACGTCACGGTGACCTACGGCAACATGGAATTGAAAGCCGACTACATGGAATATAATGCCCGCACGCGCACCGTATTTGCCAAAGGCTCGCTCGACTCACTGGGAAACCCGGTGGGCAACCCGGTGATGAAAGAAGGCGACAAAACCTATTCGATGGAGCAGATGTATTATAATTTCGGCTCGGGGAAGGCTATTATATCTAATGTCATCACGCAGGAAGGCGACGGCTACCTTCACGGTGCGACCATCAAAAAAATGCCCGACAATTCAATCAATGTGCGGGGCGGGAAATATACGACATGCGACCATGAGCACCCGCACTTTTACCTGCGCATGTCGGAAGCCCGCGTGTTGCAGAGCCCCAAACAGACGGTATTTGGGCCTTCCTACCTGGTGCTTGAAGATGTGCCGCTTCCGTTGATATTGCCCTTCGGCTTCGTGCCCGACCGTCCCGGCAGGGCGGCCGGCTTGCTGTTTCCCCGCTTTACCGATGAAGTAAACAGGGGGTTTGCCATTCAGGATTTGGGCTACTATTTTGTGATGGGCGACTATGCCGACCTTGCCCTCACCGGAACGTACTTCACACGCGGCTCATGGAGCGCGAGGGCAGTTTCGCGTTATGTGAAACGGTATAAATTTAATGGCGGCTTCAACCTCGATTATGCCGAAAACATACTCGGTGAAAAAGGCTCTAACGACTATTCATCAAACACGGTGTATGCCATTCGGTGGAACCACAGCATGGACCCGAAAATGCTGCCGGGAACCATGTTTAGCGCCAGTGTGAATTTTTCGGCTTCGGCCTACAATACCTACCAAAGCCAAACCCCGCAACAGGCGCTGCAAAATACCGCTTCGTCGAGTATCTCTTACCGTAAAACGTGGGAAGGCACGCCGTTTAACCTGTCGATTAATGCTACGCACTCGCAAAGCATGCGCGACAGCAGCTATGCACTGGGGTTGCCGAACATTACCTTTACCATGAATCGCGTTTTCCCCTTCAAAATTAAAAACCGCGTGGGGAAAGAACGCTGGTTTGAACAATTTGCACTGACCTACAACACCACCTTCGACAACAAAATAAATTTTAAGGAAAGCCAATTGGGGCGCGAGAAATTTACGGATTTCATGCGTAACGGAATGAAACATAATTTCGGAATTACGCTGCCGTCTATCACTTTGTTCAAGCATATTCAAGTTACGCCTTCCGTGAATTTTAACGCAAACATGTATTTCCAAAGCACACAGAAAACACACGATTCAACTACGAATAGGGTGGTTAGTGAAATGTCGTCTGCCTTTAGTGAATTTCATGTGGCTACCGATTATTCATTCGGCTTGTCGGCTACCACCCGCTTGTATGGCGTTTTCCCGTTTGGAAAAAATGCGTTTGTGCGCGCCCTTCGCCACATGATTACCCCCAATGTGGGATTTAGTTTTCGCCCTTATCAGGACGCCATGGGAACGAATGGTTACACCGCCTATACTTACACCGACACCACGGGAAAAACCCATATGCTGTATTATAATAAATTCGAAGGCCAAATGGGTATTACCCCTCAGGGGAGAACAGGAAGTGTTTCATTCTCGTTAAACAATAATTTGGAAATGAAGGTGCGTAGCAAGTCCGACACCGTCACCGGCGAGCGAAAAATAAAACTTATTGATAATTTAAGCATCAGCTCCAGTTATAATTTCTTCGCCGACTCCATAAACTTGTCTAATATTGCCGTTTCGATGAACACGACGCTGTTTGAAAAAGTAAACATTAACGGAAATATGCAGTTCGACCCGTATGCAATCAATGGGCGAGGAGTGAAGTATAATAAATTAACGACGCCGCGTTTAATCAGTGCGGGCGTGTCGTTCGGCTATAGTTTTAGCGGGGGCGAAAAAGGGGATACGGAGTCCGGTGCCGCCGCATCGGGAGGGCCGGTGCCGGTGCACCGCTACGATCCCAAAACCGGCGAATACATCATGACAGAGTGGCACTACTATGCCGATTTTAATGCGCCCTGGTCGTTCAACTTCAACTATGGCTATAACTATAGCGTCAGTTATAATTACACCAACGGACAATTGATTAAAAACCACAACCACAACCAAACATTGGGCTTTTCGGGACAATTGCAACTGACCAAAGCCATGCACTTGGGTATGTCGAGCGGATTTGATTTCAAAGAGCTTACGCTCACTACCACCTCGTTCGACATGCGTTACGACCTGCACTGTTTCGAATTTATTTTCAACTGGGTGCCTTCCGGCCGTTGGGAACAGTGGTCGTTCCGGATCAATGCGAAATCGGGCGCCTTGGCCGACCTGCTAAAATATGATAAGCGAAAATCGTTCTGGGACAGATAAGGCAATTATTTTTTAGACATCAAACAAAAAAAATAACAATATGATATCTTTGGATAAGGACTTGCAAAAAAATAAAGATAGCCTCGAAGATCTTTTCAATATTTCAAAACGAGTAAGGGCATATTTACCAAATGTAGTGAGCGGCGCTGTTGACAAAAATGGTTATACTATCTATGTTTCAGAGGTTGCAGGTTCTAAAAAGTATCTAAGACCTGTAAATAATTCGCTTTATATTCAAGATGATAGTTTGTTTGAAAAATCTTATACTACTTTCCTGCAGACAGTGTCTAAAATTAAATCCAAAGAGTCCCGTTTTGATAATGAGGAGAAGAATAACATCGACTCGTTCTTATATACGGTGCAACAATCTATTGGCGCCGGACTTGATTTAATGGTTGATCCCAATAGTGCACGAAAACATGTCGGAAATCGTTTTGAAGAATTGATCCGAGCTGTATTTACTGCGATTAGTGTATCCAATAAGAGAATCGTTCTTCGTATCCCTTATGATACAGACGAAGGCGCAAAGATTTATAAATGCGAAAACGATTTGGTGCTGTCTCCCTATGAGAAAGTAATTTCAACTCCAGAACAATTGGATGAGAAAGAAATTGTTGTTTCTGTAAAAACAACATCCAAAGACCGTATGGGTAAAATCTTTATCGACAAGATATTATTGGAGAAGTTCGTAAAACATTCGCAAAAAGTTATTGGTGTTTTTAACAATGATGTGCAAAGAAAAAATAATAATGACATTAGTTTTACTTTAGTGTCAGGACTTTTTATGGTATATACGAAGTTTTTGACGGAAATAGAAGGTATATATTATCTTGACCCGCCGCCAACGGCAAAGAAAGAACCTTACAACAGATATATGAAGCCCTTTTCAGAACTTATTACCCAAGATATATTTAAGCTATTTGCTGCGTAGGCCTTGTCGTCTTTTTTGAGAATCGGCTTCATCTTTAGCGGAAGCTATTCGGGAAATATGAGTTTTATCCGAAAGGCGTTTTCTAATCATGTCGCAATAATCGAGTTCTTTTTCAATACCAATCCACTTTCGTTGATAGGCTTCAGCAACGGCATAAGTAGTTCCGGAACCGCCAAAAGGGTCAAGAACGCAGCTATTATGAAATGAAGAAGATAAAATGATTTTTCTCAAAAGTTCAACCGGTTTTTGCGTTTCATGAGGATATTTTTCCCAAGCTCCATTAGAAATCGTGGGAATTTCTAATACATCTTTGGGCTTAGCCCCTAATGGATTAGGTTCCCATTCGTAGCTTTTTCCGTTTTGTCCGTTTGAATATTGGGACGTTTCCGCCTGTGTCCGCTTAGGATATTTCATCGTATGTTCATTATATGGAATGCGTATCTCATCGATGTTAAAAATGAAATCATTGGTTTTTCTAAAATGAATGATGCTTTCATGAGAGCGTCCCCAATCTTTTCCCAAATTGGCTTTATTCCTGTAAAACCATACAAGCCATCGGCAATGCTTGAAAAATGGAGATGCTACATATTTGATGTCTGCTAAAATTTCTGAGAAACCGCAGATATAGAGAGAGCCTGTTTTTTTTAAAACTCGCTGAGCTTCCCTTATCCATTCTAAAGTCCAATCAAGATATTCTCTTTGTGAATTAAAATAATCCCACTCTGCTTTTTTTATGTTATAAGGCGGGTCAGCAAATATCAAATCAATAGAATTGGATTCTAAATTTTGTAGAAAATTTACAGAATCACAATGATATAATTCTCCAAAATTCGTTTGAAAAAAAGGCTTTGTTTCCTGACGAATAACGCTAATGGGTTTGTAAAAACACTCCATTTGCATTTCTTGTACAAGGGTTCTGATCTGATTATCCGAATAAACCCTGTAATTATTGATAGGATGCCTTGTGCTTTTGAATTTTCCGCTATTATCCCATCTTCTAAGTGTATCTTGACTGACTCCAAGAATTTCAGCCGCTTCTCCAATGTTATATAAATTTTCCATATCCTTATGAAACCTTATGCATGATTATGCAGCAAAGATAAATATATTTTTAATTATTCGGAAATTTTATGTACATTTGTCCGAAATTAGTATTTAAGTGGGATGAAAACATTTTTATTTTTAGGCGGTATCGGCGCCCAGGAAATCATCATTATTGCATTGTGCGTGCTGCTCTTTTTCGGAGGAAGGAAAATCCCCGAACTCATGAAGGGCTTGGGCAAGGGCGTGAAAAGCTTTAAAGACGGTATAAAGGGTGTGGAAGACGACCTGAAGGAAGACCTGAAATAAAGGCTGTTTGCAGC
>JAITQQ010000148.1 GCA_031288855.1 Prevotellaceae bacterium | reverse complement strand
CCTGTGTCTTTCGCAAAAAAGGCAATCTTGCAAGACTGAAACAAAAATGTAGAGACGTGGCATGCCGCGTCTCTACGGCGGCGGCCCGAAAAGGCGGCCGCTTTTTTATATTAATTTTTCTCATAAACACTTCATATTCAAAAATAATTGTGTAACTTGCACCGTTTTTCCAACATGAGATTCTATGAGAAAGTTATTTTTACCCCTTCTTTGCGTGGTGTGTATTCCATTGATGGCGCAACAAAAAACGTATTGTAATCCGTTGAATGTGGATTATACCTATACGCCTATTGCCGAGCATACGGCGTGGGGGAAGCACCGTAGCGCCGCCCATCCTGTGATTGTGAATTATAAAGGAGATTACTACCTCTTTGCTACCAACCAGAGCGGCTATTGGTGGAGCCCCGACTTGGTCAACTGGAATTTTGTACTCCATAGTTTTTTGCCTCCGGAATTATTAGAAAGCGTTACGCAAAATTGGCAGGACCTTTATGCGCCCGCCGTGTGGGTGCAAGGCGATTCACTGTGTGTGTTCGGCTCTGCGCAGGCAAACGTTTTTCCCATTTGGATCAGCACTAATCCGAAAGAAAATGAATGGCGCAGGGCGGTGGAACGCTTCGAGCCCGGTGGCTGGGACCCCGCTTTCTTTGCCGATGATGATAATCGCCTGTACATGTATAGCAGCGATGAAAATAATGCACAACTGATATATGGCATGGAGCTTCACAGAAAAACTTTTCAGCCGGTAGGAACGCGCAAAGAATTGGTGAAGCCCGATGGACAAAAAACCGGCTCGCACCACGCCGGCGAATACAAGAATAACACTGCATTTAACCCCATCATAGAAGGTGCAGGGATGGCCAAGCATAACGGCAAATATTATTTGCAATGGAGCACACCCGGCATAACGTTTCCTGATTATGGCAATGCGGTGGCCACAAGTACGCATCCCTTGGGGCCTTTTGAACAGGCGTCTTTGCCGTTGAGTATGAAGCCCGGCGGATTTATCCGCGGAGCGGGAAGCGGCGCGGCGTTTCGCGACCATTGGGAAAATTATTGGCACGTGTCCACGATGGTGATTAATGTCAAAAACAATTTTGAATGCCGTGCCGGGATATGGCCTGCCGGATTTGATGAGGATGGAACGATGTATTGTAATACTGCCTTCGGCGATTATCCACATTACTTGCCCGACGGAGAAGCCAACCATCGGGAAAGCCGTTTCACCGGTTGGATGCTTTTAAATTATAACAAACCGGTGCAAGTGTCTTCTACCTTCGGCGCTCACGCAGCCAATAATCTGGTGGATGAAGATATAAAAACTTACTGGAGCGCGGCAACCGGCGACCGCGGCGAGTGGTTTATTTCCGATTTGGGCGGTATGTCCACCGTGCGGGCGGTACAAATCAATTATGCCGACCAGGATGCCGGCTTTGTTGGAAAGCCATTGAGCAGCCATCAGGAATATGTGGTGTCTTATTCCTCCGACGGAAAGAAGTGGCGCGTGTTATTCAGTAAGAGTGGGAACAAAAAAGATATACCGCACGATTATATAGAATTGGAAAAACCGGTGGAAACCCGCTATATAAAAGTGGAAAATCTTGCTGTGTCTACCGGCAAATTTGCAGTTTCGGGATTCAGGATATTCGGGTCGGGACACGGAAATAAACCTGAAGCGGTGAGCCAGTTCACGGCCTTTCGTGATGCTGCCGCCCGGCACAACGGTTGGTTGAAATGGCAACCGGTAGATGATGCGTATGCCTATAATATTTACATCGGAGAAAACCCCGATAAACTGTACAATTGCGTGATGGTGTATGGCGCTAATGAATATCAATATGAAGGCATGGACACTGCCAAACCTTACTATTTTTCCATTGAGGCAATCAATGAAAACGGAACTTCCGATTGGGTGCGCGCCGATGCGTTGTAACCTGTAATGGGCACAACAAATTAACAGCGGCTGAAAAATTGATTTTTTTGTTGTGTAAAAAATCAGTATTTTTGCACTTCAATCATTTCCTAAATGAAAACTAAATATGTGTTTGTATTAGGCGGAGTAACTTCTTCCTTAGGGAAAGGAATTATTTCCGCATCGCTTGCCAAGCTTTTACAGGCAAGGGGTTTGCGTGTTACCATTCAAAAATTCGACCCTTACATTAACATCGACCCGGGAACGTTGAATCCGTATGAACACGGAGAATGTTATGTGACGGAAGACGGCGCGGAAACCGACCTCGACTTGGGGCACTACGAGCGCTTTCTCAATGTTTATACCTCGAAAGCCAACAATGTAACCACCGGCCGCGTATATCAAACCGTAATTCAGAAGGAGCGCGAAGGCGCGTTTTTAGGCAAGACCGTACAGGTTATTCCGCATATTACCGACGAAATCAAGCGCCGGATGATGCTGTTGGGCAAGACCGGAAATTATGACGTAGTCATTAGTGAAATCGGCGGCACGGTGGGCGACATCGAGTCGCAGCCGTTTGTGGAAGCCATCCGCCAATTGCAGTGGGAAATGAACGAAGAAGATTGCGCCGTATTGCATTTGACCCTCGTTCCGTTTCTTAATGCCGCCAAAGAACTCAAGACAAAACCGACGCAACACAGCGTGCGGATGTTGCAGCAAAACGGCTTGCAGCCCGATGTTATTGTGTGCCGTACGGAACATCACCTCACGCCCGACATCCGGAAAAAAATCGCATTGTTTTGCAATGTAAAACAGAATGCCGTTATTGAATCCATTGATGCGCGCAGCATTTACGAAGTTCCGCTGCGGATGATGGACGAAAAGTTAGATGAAATTGTGATAGAAAAATTACATCTGAAAAATATCGCCAAGCCCGATTTGAAAGAATGGAAAAAGTTTTTGGACAAGTTGTGCCATCCGAAAAATGAGGTGAACATTGCGCTTGTCGGAAAATATGTAGAGTTGCAAGACGCCTACAAATCCATTCTGGAGTCCTTTATTCATGCCGGCGCTGCCAATGAATGTAAGGTGAACGTACACAGTTTGCACAGTGAACTAATCACAAAAAACACCGTTGCCGAAAAGTTGAACGGCATGCATGCCGTTCTTGTGGCGCCGGGTTTCGGCGAGCGCGGCCTGGAGGGAAAAATTGTATCGGTGCAATATGCCCGCGAGCATAAAATTCCGTTTCTCGGCATCTGTTTGGGCATGCAAATGGCGGTGATTGAATATGCACGCCACGTGTTGGGCTACGAAGACGCCATGACCACCGAAGTAGAGCCCGGCACCAAGCATCCGGTCATTGACCTCATGGAAGACCAAAAACGCCTTACCATTAAAGGCGGCACGATGCGTTTGGGCGCTTATGACTGTACGTTGCAAAAAGGCACGCTGGCTTACCGGGTGTACGGAAAAGAACAAATCAGGGAACGCCACCGCCACCGTTACGAAATGAATAACGATTATGTGGAAGAATTTGCAAAAAACGGACTTTTTGCTTCCGGAAAGAACGTCGAAACCGGGTTGGTGGAGATTGTGGAACTTCGCGAGCATCCGTTTTTCATCGGCGTGCAATTCCACCCCGAATTGAAAAGCACCGCCGAAAACCCGCACCCGCTCTTTGTTTCACTGGTGAAAGCCGCGTTGGAGTGCAGCAAACAGTAAGCAGTTGGCAGTGGCAGTTGGCAGTATTAAATAGAGAAAATCGGAAATATGCAAGAAAAAATCATCATCCTTGATTTCGGTTCGCAATACACACAGCTTATCGGGCGCCGCTTGCGCGAATTAAATGTGTATTGTGAAATTTATCCTTTTCATAAAATCCCACCGCTCGATGCCTGCATTAAAGGCATAATTTTGTCGGGAAGCCCTTTCTCGGTGCGCGACGCCAATGCGCCGCAAATCGATTTAAGTAATATCAAAGGGCAAGTTCCGTTGTTGGCCGTATGCTATGGGGCGCAATACATTGCCCAGCAGTTCGGCGGAGAAGTGCTGCCTTCCAAACACCGCGAATACGGCCGGGCAAAGCTTCACATTAAAGACCGCACGTCGGTTTTATTTAACGGCGTGGCCGACGATTCGCAGGTATGGATGTCGCATGGCGACACGATTGTGCGCCTTCCCGAAGGATACCACACCATCGCCTCTACCGCTGATGTGGAAAATGCGGCGTTCGCTGTTTCCGGCGAGCCTACTTTTGCGTTGCAGTTTCACCCGGAAGTGTACCACTCTACCGAAGGAACAAAAATCCTCAAGAACATTGTGCAACACGTGTGCGGCTGCAAAGGCGACTGGACGCCCGCCGCATTCGTGGAATCGACGGTGGCTGCGCTGAAAGCCAAGATAGGAAACGATAAAGTGGTGCTCGGCTTGAGCGGCGGCGTGGACTCGTCGGTAACGGCGGTATTGCTCCACAAAGCCATCGGAAAAAATCTCTATTGCATTTTTGTGGACAACGGCCTGTTGCGGAAAAATGAGTTTGAACAGGTCATGGAGTCGTACCGCGACATGGGTTTGAACGTCGTGGGCGTGCGCGCTGCTCATGAATTTCTGTCGCAGCTTGCGGGCGTGGCCGACCCGGAACAAAAGCGCAAAACCATCGGGCGCGTGTTCGTTGAAATTTTCGACCGCGAAGCGCATGCCATTGAAAACGTCAAATGGCTGGCGCAGGGCACTATTTATCCCGACGTCATTGAATCGGTATCGGTCAATGGGCCTTCGGCCACCATCAAGTCGCACCACAACGTAGGCGGTTTGCCCGAGCGCATGCACCTCAAAGTGGTAGAGCCGTTGCGCATGTTGTTTAAAGATGAGGTGCGCCGCGTAGGCGCAGCCCTTCAGGTGAAACCCGGATTGCTAAACCGCCACCCCTTTCCCGGACCCGGATTAGGTATCCGCGTGTTGGGCGAACTGACCGAAGAAAAAGTGCATATCTTGCAGGAAGCCGACGCTATTTTTATCGACGGCTTGAAACGCGACGGCTTGTACGACAAAGTGTGGCAGGCCGCCACCATCCTGTTGCCGGTGCGCAGCGTGGGCGTGATGGGCGACGAACGCACTTACGAATATACGGTGGCGCTTCGTGCGGTCACCGCCACCGACGGCATGACTGCCGACTGGGCGCACTTGCCGTATGAATTTCTATCGAACATATCGAACGATATTATCAACAAGGTGAAAGGGGTAAACCGCGTGGTGTATGACATCAGCTCCAAACCCCCCGCCACCATCGAATGGGAATAAAATTCCGTTAAGAATTGTGGGGGCGCGGCGCGTCTGTGCTTGATAGCTAAATGTAGGGATTTACAATAGTGAGTGTATTTTCAATTAACTGCCCATGTTGTAAATCTTCTGAATATAAGTGGCTGCAATTGGTTTCAAGCGCAGCGGCAATAATCAGACTGTCATAAAAAGAGAATTGATACCGCCCGGCAATGTTACAGGCATTAAAAACAGTGTCCTGCCGGTTGAGATAAAGTATATCATTGTCAAAAATACATTCATGTAAGGTCTGTTCAATGGAACTGTAGCCTATTTTGAATTTCCGTGATAAGGTGTTCGCAACCTCCTGCAACACTTGTATACTAATCACCGTACAGTTCTCTTTAATCAATTGCCTTGATATTTGCTGTTTGGTTTTTTCCGTGCCGGAAT
>JAITQQ010000006.1 GCA_031288855.1 Prevotellaceae bacterium | reverse complement strand
GTAGCGCGAGCCTATAGATAATTTACTTAATGATGAGGTCTTGCGGAACCAAATGAATAAATAAATTAGGCCCACACCTGTCTTTCTAACAATATATAAAAATTGGAAATGAAAAAAAGAAACGTGTGGGCGCTAACCTCATTCCTCCATTCATTTTACAGAAATTTCGCAAGTTTCATCATCAGAGTACTAAAAGCGAGCGCCAGCACAAGCAATAAAAAGAACGAATTACCTTTTCAGTGGCAAATATAAGTACAATTTTTAAAATTCCAAATAAAATTTTGTTAAGAAATGCTAATTAAGTCGGAAAAACGCAATTTTCCCCCATGCGTAAAAAATTTCCACACGATACTTTTTGCATATACACCGCTAATTTTCATGTCCGTATTGTTGTAAAACAACAGCTTGCGGTGGTTTCTCCAAAAATGAAAGTGGGCGCGGAGCACTGCCGCAAAGAACGCGCACTTTCCTTTACACAAATAAGCCATGGCCGACAAACCGTCGAGCGCCATGCGTGCCGCCAGGATAGTTTTCCGCTTTTTTGCCGGCAAGTTTTTATACAGCAAATAAAGATTGTTGCGGTGGTTGAAATAAATTTTCTGCGGGTGATTATTCGGCAACGTGCCGCCGCCCACATGAAAAACCACCGATTGCGGCTCACACATTATTTTATAGCCTGCCGCTTGCATCCGCCAACAAAGGTCAATTTCTTCCATGTGCGCAAAAAATAACGCATCGAACCCACCCAAGCGGTGATACAGCGCCGCACGCACCATCATGCATGCGCCCGTAGCCCAGAACACCGCACGCCTTTCGTCATATTGCCCCGTGTCGGGTTCTATGTGGCTCAGGATGCGCCCGCGGCAAAACGGATAGCCGTACTTGTCAATAAAACCGCCGGCAGCGCCGGCATACTCAAACAAACCGCGTGCCTCCGTAGCGCATATTTTCGGCATGCAAGCCCCAACACCGGCATCCTGTTCCATCAACGCCAGTAAGGGCTGCAGCCAGTTTGCCGTAACTTCCACATCCGAGTTGAGCAACACATAGTAATCGGCCTCTACCTGCTGCAAGCCCCGGTTGTAGCCGCCGGTAAATCCGTAATTCTTATCAAGGCAAATTAAAGTTATTGACGGAAAATGTGCACGGAGAAAATCCACAGAGCCGTCGATAGAGCCGTTGTCAATCACTACAAACGAAACATCCGGCTGCGAAGTGTGCGCCAACAATTGCGGAAGGAAGCGCTCCAAAAAATGTTTTCCGTTCCAGTTTAATATCGCGACAGCAATTGCAGGCATTTATTTTTCATTATTAAATGGCAAAATTAACGTTTTTTTTATATCTTTGCAAGAATAATATTGACTTCACAATGCGCTTACTAAATATCATCAACTGCGAGCGGGGATACAGGGCAGGGCAAACAGCGCCGGGCGAAATACACTACATACCTCACGACGGCTGTTGTAAATTGAATGTATATAACTGGCTTCGCGACATTCCCGAAGACCGCGCCTATCAAATCTTTGAAGTGCGTTTTAAAAACACGCACAAAGGTTTTTTTTATAACACAAACAACCTGTCTTTGGCTAAAGACGACATTGTGGCGGTGGAAGCAAACAGCGGGCACGACATAGGCATCATCAGCGCTTCGGGGCCTATCGTATTGCTGCAGATGAAACGCCAGAATATAACGCCTAACGTGGCGGAGTTGAAGAAAATCTACCGCAAGGCCAAGCCTGCCGACATTGAAAAATGGCAGGAAGCCATTGCACGCGAACACCGGGTGATGATTAAAACCCGCCAGATTGCCGCACAGTTCAAGCTCAACATGAAAGTGGGCGATGTGGAATTTCAGGGCGACGGCACCAAGGCGATTTTTTATTATATTGCCGACGACCGCGTGGACTTCCGCGAACTCATCAAGGCACTGGCCGATGAATTTCACATACGGATAGAAATGAAACAAATCGGCGCCCGGCAGGAAGCGGGACTCATTGGCGGCATTGGCGTATGCGGCAGGGCGCTGTGTTGCGCGCAATGGGTGTCTGATTTCATATCGGTGAATACGTCGGCGGCGCGGACACAGGAACTTTCGCTGAATCCTCAGAAATTAGCCGGACAATGCAGCAAGCTGAAATGTTGCCTGAACTACGAGGCCGCTACATACGCCGAAGCGCAAAAAGATTTTCCGCAAGTGAAAACGTTAGAGACGATAGACGGCACTGCCCACCTGCTGAAAAACGATGTGCTGAAAGGAATTATGTGGTTTACCTTCGACCCGCGCAATCCTGTGACCCAAATTGCCGTGCCGATAGCCCGCGTAAAACAAATCCTTGAGCTAAACCGGAAAGGAGAAAAAGCCGATTTTTTGGTAGAAGACCAGCATATTCCTTCGGCCATGCCCGATTTCATAAGTTCGGCAGGAGAAGACAGCATTACCCGTTTCGACCGGTCGAAAAAACGGCACAATCATAATCACAACCGCAACGGAAGAGGGCATTCAAAAGAAGAAAAGCAGAGGCCGCCACAGGCAGCGGAACAAGGGCAAAACCCGCGACAGGAACAGCTTTCCTCATCGTCGAGAAACAACGAAAGAAGGCACAAGCGCCGCAAACATTCGCCGCCGCACCATAACAAAACCAACCCTGCCAAAAATGAAAAGAAGCCATAAAGTTCATACTCTTTATTTGCTATTTGCGATGGGGTATTTATTCGCTGCATGCTCGGCGCCTGCGGCGTTTGAAAAAAATGTTAAACTTCATCACAGCCAATGGCTGAAAGACAGCACCGTCAATATCACCCTGCCGGTAACCGACACGCTGAGTGCTTACGCCATCATAATTAACCTGCGCAACAACAACGATTATCCTTTCCGCAACATTCACCTTTTTGTCGATGTGGTGTCGCCAACCGGCGCAACCGCGTGCGATACGGTAGAATATGAACTGGCGGATGTGCAAGGAAAATGGCTTGGAAAGCGGGGAAGCCACTGGATTGACCACCGGCTGTTTTACTACCCCTCAGTATTATTTGCCAACTCCGGCAATTATGAATTCGGCATCCGGCATGGCATGCGTGCGGACACCTTACCCGGAATAGGCGCTGTAGGCCTTCGCCTCGAATTAGTCGATGAAAAATAGTGGGCAAAAATAAATATTTACGATTTTGCGAAAATGAAACTTTTTCGTTGCTGTATCAACCGGCATTTGAAGAGGTATTTCGCCGTGATTTCCGGCTTAAAGGAGCGTGGCGCGAACAGGTATTTCACAACAACAATCCTGTGGTGCTGGAATTAGGATGCGGCAAAGGCGAATATACCGTGACGCTTGCCTTGCGTTTTCCCGAAAAAAATTTTATCGGCATTGATATCAAAGGGGCGCGGTTGTGGCGCGGCGCGAAAACGGCCACCGAAAAACAACTTCAGAACGTGGCATTCATCCGCACGCGCATTGATTTTATAGAATCATTTTTTGCACCGCGCGAGATTGACGAAATTTGGATTACCTTTCCCGACCCTCAGCCGAATGCGGCAAGGAAACGGCTCACCTCGCCGCTTTTCCTGACCCGCTACCGCAAATTTTTAACTCCCGGCGGACACATTCACCTGAAAACCGACAGCCGGTTGCTGCATGATTACACCAAAGCGTTGGCTGAACACAATCATTTAAAAGTGTGGGAGAGCAATACCGACATTTACGGTTCGGAATTTGCCAGCGAGGTGTTGTCCATTAAAACACATTACGAACAACTGTTTCTCAAAAAAGGATTACCCATCACCTACCTGAAATTCGGCATTGACGGCAATGATGTTTTACAAGAACCTGTTTATTGATAACGGATGCTACGCAACAACATTTGTTTGAATTGCTCTTCGGTGATGTACAGGCGTACGACTTTTTTAGGCGGCAATATCTCTAAAAATTTTTGGTAATATTTCCGGAACACCTCCGCTTCCTTCGCAAAGCTGTCGGTATAACTGTCGAGCAGGGCTTTCACATCTTTTTCGTTTTCCATGTTTTCCACATTGGAAAGCTGGCGTAAAATTTTGTTACGCTCTTGCGAAATGGCCTCGCGTTGGTTGTTGTACTCGTTGTAAACCGGCCAGAACTTTTCCGCCTCGCGCGACGAAAGGTCGATGTTATTGGAAAAGTACGCCACTTTTTGACTTTTCAGTTTGTCGTGGCGCGATTCAAAAGATCCTTCTATGCGGACATCAAAACCTTCTCCCACGACATTTCCCCTGTTGTCGCGAATAACGGTGCGCGTAGTATCTATGCGGAAATTTCCCATTTGTGCCGAAAGCGGCAGTGCAGCAAGCAAGAATGAGGCTGCAAATACAAGTTTTAACAATTTCATAGTCGTAATTATTCTTCTTCTAAAGAGGCAATATCGGCCAAACTCACATGAGTTGAAACCAAATAATTAATAATATCTTCCGTATCTACCGAGTGATCGATTTTTTCTTCGTCAATCACACGCAGTACGGCTTGTTCATCAAGATTATACAAAGCCGACGCATAAAAATCATCCAGCGACGCCGGAACAGCGGGGTCGTCAGGCGAATTGAGGTTGTTGAGTAAAACCATTCCGCCATAACCGGCCACCACCAAAGCCACAAAAGCCGCAGCAAAAGCCAGCTGCGGGCGTAACACCTGAAACCATGGAAGTTGTTGTTGTTGCGGCTCAGCATCCGATATCCGCTCGACAAGCCGGTCTTGCAAAGATTCAAAATATCCTTCCGGCACGGCAAAGACGTTCTTTTTAAGATCGTCGGTTAGCATAAACTTTTTTTCCACTGACATATTTTTATGTTTGACATTTTCTTTTTAAAAAGGTTTAATTTACCTATCCATCAGTTCTTCAATTTTTTTTACCGCATGATGATAAGACGCCTTGAGCGCCCCCACCGAAGTGCCCAATACTTCCGACATTTCTTCATACTTCATCTCGTCGAAATAACGCATATTAAATACTATACGCTGTTTTTTAGGAAGCTTCAAGATGGCGCGTTGCAATTTCTTCTGCAACTCATTGCCATTAAAATAAGGATCTTCCTCAAGTTTATTTTTCAGTTGGCCTTCCACGTCGCCCAACGGCAAGAAAAATTTTGTCCGTTTATTCTTCAGGAACGACAATGCCTCGTTGGTGGCGATGCGGTACAACCATGTGAACAGCTGAGAGTCACCTCTGAAATCGGAAAGCGACGACCACACTTTAATAAACGTGTTTTGCAGGACATCGTCGGCGTCATCATGAGAGATAACGATTTTACGCACATGCCAATACAAACGTTCACGATACTTCTGTACAATGAGGTTAAAGGCATAATTCGGATTATTGCCTTCATGGAACAATTGTACGAGCGCCTTGTCAGTCATTAACGTATCGATTCACAAAATTTAATACTTTTCAAAATATGGGAAACTACTTTCTTTATCTTTCGCGATTTGCTGTTTCAGTTCGTCTAAGGAATTAAAACGCCGTTCTTCGCGGATGCGCTGCACGAGCCGCACTTCAATCGGTTGGCCGTAGATGTCTTCATCGAAATCGAAAATATGCGTTTCAATTACACGGATGGGCGCAGTCTTTAACGTGGGACGCACGCCCACATTCATCACGCCGCGATATTCGCGCCGCGCCACCGTGACAAGCACGGCATACACGCCGTCGGCCGGAAGTTGTTTCAAGGGCTCGTAAAGTTGCATGTTGGCCGTAGGAAAGCCCAGCTGCCGCCCCATTTTACTGCCTTCCACCACTACGCCCTGCAATCCGTACTGATAACCCAAATATTCATTTGCCGTTTTCACATCGCCGCCTTTAAGCGCTTCGCGTATTTTGGTAGAGCTTACCGTATTATTTTTCGGCACGAACACGGAAGTATTTTGCCCGAAGAAAGAAGAAAACGACACCGCCTCTACCCTTTCTACGGTAATGCCTAACGGCGCGCCTAATTTTTTCATTGCCTCGAAATCATCATGCGCACGGTTGCCCAAGCGGTGGTCATGCCCAACCACCAAATGGTCCACATTCAATTCCTGCCTCAAATAACGGTCGAAAAATTCGGCGGTAGTCATGGCTGCCAACTCGTGACTGAAAGGGATAATTTCTATATGCTGAATGCCCAATCCGAGCAGCAAACGTTTTTTCTCTTCCACCGAATTAAGCAACCTGAGTTTTTCGGCATCCTGCCCAAGCACGGTGCGGGGATGCGGCCAAAAAGTAACCACCATGCTCTCCTTTCCCTGCGCTTGCGCCTCGCGTACTACCTTCTCCAACACCGCGCGGTGCCCTTTATGTACGCCATCAAAAAAACCTGTTGTTGCTACGTGTTTCATACGGTTATTAAATCATAATTCATTGTTCCGATTCCTAATTTCTCAGCATGTTCCAAACCTACGCGCCAATCGGTATTCGGGTGCATGTGGTGGAATTTATCTTCGCCAACCAACGCATGTTGGCCGTCTTTGTTGATTTCCGAGCCCACCGTAGCCGGAGCTGCCTGTACGAGGTCTGCGCAAGCTTTGTCGAGCGCCACCGGGTCGAACGAGGCGGCAAAGCCGATATTGGGCACTAACGGCACGTCATTGCTTCCCCAACAGTCGCAGTTGGGCGACACATCAACAATAAAACTGATGTGAAAATGCGGTTTGCCATTCAAAATGGCTTGCACATATTCCGCAATTTTTTTGTTCATGATGTCCGACGAATTATTCCACACCGGTTGCGCAGCGTCGAAGCGGCACACGGCTACACACTGTCCGCAGCCCACACACTTATCGTAGTTGATGACGGCTTTGCGTTTATCATTCAATGTAATTGCGCCGTAGTTGCAATCTTTCGTACATTGGCGGCAACCGGTGCAATTGTCGGTTTCGATTCGCGGTTTCGACGAAGAATGAAGGTCTAATTTCCCGCCCACGCTGGCCGCGCCCATGCCGATATTTTTCAATGTACCGCCGAAACCCGCCTGTTCATGCCCTTTAAAGTGGCTCATCGACACAATCACATCGGCATCGGCCACCGCCGCACCGATTTTCGCCGTTTTGCAATACGTGCCGCCCACTACCGGCAAATCACGATAGGAAGTGCCTTTCAGTCCGTCGGCAATAATCACCGGCGCTTTCACGGTGATGGGGTTAAAGCCGTTCTCCCATGCGCCTTGCAAGTGGTCAATGGCATTGGAACGCCGACCCGAATAGAGCGTAGCCGAATCGGTAAGAAACGACTTGGCGCCCAACGATTGTAAAAGGTTGGCCACACAAGCGGCGTAATTATGGCGGATGTAGGCCATGTTGCCCGGTTCGCCGAAATGAATTTTGATGGCTGTGAATTTATCTTTGCAATCTAACGTTTCGATACCGGCCTTGCGCACCAAGCGTTCCAGCTTGCCGCACAAATTTAATGACGGCGTGGTGTGTAAATCGGTAAAATAAACTTTCGAGGCCATTA
>JAITQQ010000043.1 GCA_031288855.1 Prevotellaceae bacterium | reverse complement strand
GTCGACAAACCTTTGGGCGATGTCGACAAACCTTTGGGCGATGTCAACCAAAATCATTCCGTGCTCTCCGCCCTCCGTTCCGCACTGGCGGCTTTCTCGGGCGTGCAACGGCGGTTTGACATACAATTTAATATGCCCGGCTGCACTTATATTGACGATTACGCGCATCATCCCGAAGAATTACGCGCCGCTATTACATCCCTGCGCGAAACTTATCCCCACCGGAAAATTACAGGCATCTTCCAACCGCACCTCTACAGCCGCACCCGCGATTTTGCCGATGATTTCGCGAAAAGCCTCGATTTGCTCGACCGCCTGATTCTGCTCGACATTTACCCCGCACGCGAAGAGCCGGTACCGGGCGTGACATCGCAACTTATTTTCGACCGCATGGCGTTAAAAAATAAAACGCTATGCCGTAAAGACGAATTGATGGCATTGTTGGAAAAAGAACCTGTGGATGTACTTGCGACGTTCGGCGCAGGAGATATCGACCGCTTTGTAGAATCTATAACCGCATTATTGCATAGGAGGAACCATGAAACGAAATAGAAAATTCATGTTGCTTGCTACGTTCATCTTGTTTATGGCTTACCTGATTGTAAGCACAGGGTTCGTGGCTTCGCGGCAACAGGCATTGGTATGCCACAGCGTGCAGATTAAAATTTGCGATAGCCTGGTGAGTGATTTTATCAGTCCGGCAGCGGTGTCGAATGTCCTTTCCCGCGATGCGGGGAAAACCATTGGCGAATATATTGCGCACTTGGATGTGCATAAGTTGGAGCAGTTATTAAACAGGCAAAATGCCATTAAGCGTGCGGAAGTTTTTTCATCTATTGATGGCGTGTTGCACGTCAACGTGTATCAACGCCGCCCCATTGTGCGTTTGCAGTCGCCGGCACACGGATTTTATATTGACGAAACCGGATATATTTTTCCGCTGTCGGATGTTTACACTTCTTTTGTCCCGGTGGTTACAGGGAACATACCGATGAATATAGACAGGAAGTACAAAGGTTTCATTCCCGAAAAGGAAAAATTTCTGAAACAGATTTATGCGTTTGCCCTGTTTTTGAATAAGCATGAATTTTGGTGGTCGCAGATTGCGCAGGTGCATGTAAAAAGCGCGTCGGATATAGCGTTAACGCCGTGTGAAGGATATGAAACCATTCACATCGGTGCGTTGGATGGGTATGCCTATAAGTTGGATAAATTGAAAGCATTTTATCGTAATGCTTATCCCGCCGGCGTGACAAGCCCATATTCCGGCATAGATTTGCGCTATAGTAACCAAATAGTATGTAAAAGAAAATAATTTGTATTATGGAAAAATATATTGCAGCTGTTGATTTGGGCACCAAGAGAATTTCCGTTTTAGCAGGAAAAAAAACCGTTTCCGGGAAGTTTCATGTTTTTGCACATCACGAAGCCCCATCGCGTGGCGTGGTGCAAGGCGAAGTGTGGAATAGTATAGAAGCAGGAAATGTGCTGAAAACGCTCATAGACGAGATGAAACAACAGGAGGGCGTCGACATCACGGAAGTGTATGCAGGTGTTTCCGGAGAACACATCCAATGCATTAAACAGCCATCGGAAACAAGCCGTGACAAACCCAATATGCACATCTCGGAAGAAGAAATTCGTCGCTTGGAACAGGACATGTATGGTATTAGTACAGGCTCTAACAGCGAAGTGCGCGACGTCATTCCGCAAGGTTATCAGCTTGATGATAAGCTTCGCGTGCCCAATCCTGTGGGCGCTTGCGGCCATCGGCTGAAAGCGGAATTTTGCGTGTTGACGGCCGCCAAGCCGCCAATGCAACTCATTCGTCGCAGTATCGAACATGCGGGATTGCAAGTGAAAAACCTCTTTCTGTCGCCGCTTGCTGCGGCCGAAGCCGTGTTGAGCGATGACGACAAGGAGATGGGCGTAGCGGTAGTCGATATTGGCGGCGGCACCACCAGCGTGGTGATTTATTGCGACAACATCATACGACACGTAGACGTTATTCCGTTTGGCGGCGATGTAATCACCGACGATATCCGGAGTGGCTGCGCCATTTCTGCACGTTATGCCGACCAATTGAAGGTCCAATACGGCTCGTGTTACAGCGAGCTGATTAAGGCAAACAAGACCGTCAGGATATTGGGGGCGGGCGGTGGCGAGGTGTCGTTTCGCATGCTTGCCAAAATTATTGAAGCCCGCATGGACGAAATTATGGAAACCGTAGTATATATCATTCAGCAATCGGGATACGCCGGCCGGCTCAACGCCGGCATTGTCCTTACCGGCGGCGGGGCGAAGATTGGGGATTTAACGGAGTTCGTAAAATATAAAACCGGCATGAAAGCGCGTAAGGGCGAGCTGCTGTTCGTTACGTCTGACTCCGTTACTGATGTGCAGCATTGCGACTGCGCTACGGCGGTGGGCTTGCTGATGATGGGCTCTACCGACAAAAAACACGTACCCATTGAGCCGGAAATATTCGAGTCTGTAATAGAAAATGCGCCGGTGAAATCGGGTTCGAAGAAAAAGGTAAAACGCCCGGAACCTCCGGAACATCCAGAACCCTCAAGGCCACCAAGAGTAAGGCGAAACCCTTTCTCCGGCGTTCAAGATATGTTTAAAGAATTTTTTAAAACCGACAACGAAGTTTAATAATAAACGATGATGATGGAAGATGATATGATAAGAGATAGCGACGATATGCTTGTTCCGACCAACTGGAAAAGTTCGGGCGCTATCATTAAAGTAATAGGAATAGGCGGCGGCGGCAATAATGCCGTGAACAATATGTTCCATACCGGTATTAAAGGCGTGCATTTTGTGGCGTGCAATACCGATGCGCAAGCGTTGCAAGCAAGCCCGCTGGGTACCAAAATACAATTGGGGGCTCAGGGGCTTGGCGCAGGCTGTGACCCCGAACAGGGAAAACAGGCTGCCCTGGAAAGTATGGATAAGATATGTGAAATGCTGGACAATAATACCCAAATGGTGTTTCTTGCTGCCGGCATGGGCGGCGGCACAGGAACCGGCGCCACGCCGGTTATTGCTAAAATGGCTAAAGAAATGGGTGTGCTTACGGTGGCGATTGTCACCATGCCGTTTTCTAATGAAGGCTCTGATTTCACCCGGCGCGCCCGCGAGGGGATACTCGAATTACAACGCTATGTGGACTCGTTGCTGATGATTAATAACGACCGCCTGTTCGAGTTTCATGGCGAACTGCCCGTTAAAAAAGCTTTTGCCAAAGCCGATGAGGTGCTGACCACAGCGGTAAAAGGGATTGCCGAAATTATTACCCGCACCGGATACACCAATGTCGACTTTGCTGATGTGAGCAGGGCCATGAAAAATAGTAGCGTGGCCGTGATGGGGTCGGGTGTGGCAAGCGGCGAAAAACGCGCTTTGCGGGCGGCTGAAGAAGCCTTGTCGTCGCCCCTGCTTGACAACAACGACATCTCGGGTGCAAAAAGCGTATTGGTCAATATTGCGGCCAGTGAAGACACGTTTATGATGAGCGAACTTGGGCAAGCGTTGAATTATATCCAAGAGCGCACCGGAAGAACCGCCCAATTCGTGAAACATGGCATGATATTTGATAATGCCCTTGAGGATGCGATGCACATCACGATAGTGGCTACCGGCTTTCGAATGGCCCCTTTTGCTGATAAGTTTGGTGACGATAATGAGGAAGGAGAAGTTATTACATTGAATGGTGATGAGTTTTCGGAAAAAGACATAATCCCTATTATCGGAAACGAGGAAAAGATGCCGGCAACTGAACAGGCGGAACCTGACATTATGCTTGATACTTCCCGCCGGGTGTTTGAAAATGATGACCCCACACCGGCAACGATTACGAAAATAAGGGCAAAGCCTGTTTTGCTTTTGGATGAAGAGAGTGATAAGAGTGAGTTTAGGAAAACGCCGGCCTATATTCGTCGTAAAGTGATAATCAATACGCCGGGCGACAATAGTAATACATCTGCGTCAACATTGACCGAAACCGCTGCCGGCGGGCATCATTTGAGTACTGATAATTCATACCTGCACCAACAATTGGATTAGCGCCTGAGCTATTCGCTGTTTTTACGCCACGTTTAGCCGTTGTTGCGCCGAAAGGCGGTGCAGTTTTTCTTCCACGTAATCGCAGGTTACCTGTAACGATTTTTTGTCAGACGACGGAAGGTCATACATGGCGTCGATCATTACGGCTTCGCAAATCGAACGCAAACCGCGAGCGCCCAGTTTGAATGTCACAGCCTTTTCCACAATCAGGTTTAACGCCGCTTCTTCAAACGTCAGGTTGATGCCGTCTAATTTGAACAGGTGAATGTATTGCTTTATAATGGCATTTTTCGGTTCCGTGAGAATTCGCCGCAAGGCTTGATGGTCGAGGGGCCTCAGGTAGGTCAGAATAGGCAGCCGCCCGATAATTTCCGGTATCAGGCCGTAGCTTTTAAGGTCGGAAGGCGCGATATATTGCAGGAGATTTTTCCGGTCGATATGCGCCGTTTTATGTACTGCGCCGTAGCCTATCATTTGCGTGTTGAGGCGTTGTCCGATTTTCCTTTCAATGCCGTCGAAAGCGCCGCCGCAGATAAACAAAATATTTTTTGTGTTGATGGTAATCATTTTCTGCTCCGGGTGCTTGCGCCCGCCTTGCGGCGGCACATTCACCACCGACCCTTCCAACAGTTTCAGCAAACCTTGCTGCACGCCTTCGCCCGACACGTCGCGCGTGATGGATGGATTGTCGCCTTTGCGTGCAATTTTGTCCAACTCATCCACAAACACGATGCCTCTTTCCGCCGCTTTTACATCATAGTCGGCATTTTGCAACAGGCGCGACAGGATGCTTTCCACATCTTCGCCCACATACCCCGCTTCGGTTAATACGGTGGCGTCAACAATCGCAAACGGCACGTGCAACATGCGTGCAATGGTATTCGCCAACAACGTTTTTCCTGTGCCGGTTTCTCCCACCAGCAAAATGTTTGATTTTTCAATGTCCACCTCTTCGTCTTGTTTTTGGCTGATGCGCTTATAGTGGTTGTAAACCGCTACGGAGAGGTATTTTTTTGCTTCATCCTGCCCGATTACATACTGGTCAAGAAAAGCCGTAATTTCGTGGGGTTTCGGCAACTTTTCCACCGCCTCGCGGTGCGGTGGGTTGGGCTCCTGTTGGAACATTTCTTCCATGATGATCGATGCGTTTTGCAGGCAGTCGTTGCATATTGCCGCATGAGGGCTGGTAATGAGTACCTGCACTTCCTTCTCCGAACGTCCGCAAAACACACACTTGCGTAGAATATGTTCTTTTTTTGCCATAGCTTAAGAATGTGATTTTATTTTCATCAACACTTCGTCAATCATGCCGTAGGCCAGCGCTTCCTGCGAGGTCATCCAGTGGTCGCGGTCGGCGTCTTTTTCGATTTGCGCCGCATCTTTTCCCGAATGGAAGGCGATAATTTCGTAAAGCTCGTGTTTTAGTTTTACGATTTCACGCGCTGTGATTTCAATATCGGAAGCCGGCCCTTCGGCGCCGCCCATCGGTTGGTGAATCATGACCCGCGAGTGGGGGAGTGCGGAGCGATGCCCCTTGCTGCCCGCCGTGAGTATGATGGCCGCCATCGATGCGGCAATGCCTGTGCATATCGTGGCCACGTTTGAGGAAATCAATTGCATCGTGTCATAAATGCCCATGCCGGCATACACCGACCCGCCCGGCGAATTAAGGTATATTTGAATGTCTTTGGATGAATCCGTAGATTCGAGAAACAACAATTGCGCCTGAATAATGTTCGCCACGTCGTCGGTAATGGGTACGCCGAGGAAAATGATGCGGTCCATCATCAACCGCGAGAACACGTCCATCGTGGCGATATTCAATTGCCGCTCTTCGATAATGGTGGGGCTAATCGCCCAATTGTACATGGAATTGTAACGGTGCAGCGCCAAGCTGCTAATTCCTGCATGCTTTACAGCATATTTTTTAAATTCGTTTTGCATTATTTCTTCTCGTATAGTTTCTGTAGTTTTTCCAAAGTGATTTCTTTTTCATCCAACTTCACCACGCTTCTGATGTAGGCAATCACTTTTTCTTCTTCCACTTTTTCGTAAATGCGTTTTGCCTCCTGTTCGTTGGCCAAGATGCTTTTTGCATAATGCTCAAGATGCTCTTCGGAAGCATTGTGAAGGCCATACATGGAGAATTGGTAACGCGCCATTTTCAGCGCATGACCCTGCATGTCTTCCTCCGTTACTGCCAGGTTTTGTGTTTTTGTGAGGTATCCGCGAATCATTTGCCAACGCAAATCGTCGGCAAAAGCATTGAAGTCGTTGTCGATTTTTTCTGCGGTAAGTTTCCCTTCGTTGACGTGCAGCAGCCATCGTTTCAAGAAACTTTCAGGCAGTTTTAACTTGGCTTTTTTCAGCGCTTCTTCGCGGGCGTCAATGGTGAAGCGGAATTCGCTTTCCTGTTCGTATTCGTCGGCAATACGCGCTTCCACTTTTTTGTTAAAATCTTCTTCGCTTTTCACCTCGTCTTTTCCGAAAAGGCGGTCATACAGGTCTTGGTTGAGTCCGGCCGGCTCGAAGCGTTTTACTTCGGTAATTTTAATATGAAACACCGGCTCGAATTTTGCCAGTTCTTCCTTTTTTACCTTCAGCAGGGCGGCCAGGTCGGTTTCATTCGTGAATGTTTTTTTCACGTCAACGTCAAACTCATCATCGGTCTTTTTGTCAAGGAAAGGTTTTTTCAGCTTTTTGTCTTCGATTGTTTTCAACGAAATGTAGCCGTCTTCAATGGTGTGTTCGCCTTGCGTGAGCGTGGCTTTGATAAAATCTTCCTCGCCGGCGGCATCGGTATCGACAAGCTTGCCGTATTGCCGCAGTATGTTTTCTTTGTGCTTATTCCGGTCGTCTTCGGTAACCGTAATTTTATAGTACGGAATTTTATCCTTATCCGTAAACGTAATGTCGATATCCGGCGCAATGCCTACGTCGAACTTAAACTCCATGTCGCCGGGTGCATCCCAGTTTATTTGTTGGTGTTCGCCTTCGTTCGGAAGCGGCTCGCCCAACAGGTGAAGTTTGTTTTCTTCGATGTGCTTGTTCAGGCTTTCCGAGATGATATTTTGCACTTCGTCGAGCAGCGCACTTTTGCCGTACATTTTTTCGACAATGCCCATGGGCGCCATACCCGGTCGGAAGCCTTTAATGTCGGCCTTGCGCCGGTATTCGTTCAGGCTTTTTTTCACCCGCGGCGCATAGTCGGTTTTTTCAATATTCAACGTAATGGTTGCGTTCAAATCGTCGATGTGATGTTGCGAAATCTTCATGAATAGCATATTTTTTAAAGTGCGGGCAAAGGGACTCGAACCCCCACGCCTTACGGCACCAGATCCTAAGTCTGGCGCGGCTACCAATTACGCCATGCCCGCATTTGGGGATGCAAAGATACGAAAAAAAACGGAAAACGGAAATTAATTAGGCGTCAATGGTTTTTGCAGGGGGACAAAACCGCCCTTGCGCGGCAACTCCTAACGCTTAGCGCTTAACCTAAAAAAATAACCATTTCTTGTTATTTTGGCGCGCTTTTCCACTATTTTTTGGGATTGTTGCGCTTTGATATTCCCCTTACCTTTGCGGCGTTTAATTAAAGAGGATGATGAAGGGGTTGAAGTATTATTTTTGTCTGGGTTTATTTATTTTTATTATACAGGCGGCGGCCACAGCACAACACGACAGCACGGTGGTATTGAACGAGGTGGTTGTGACAGGGCACAGCAAAGTGAAAGAGATTAACGAGTCGGCCTACAATGTGGTGGCCGTCGATGCCAGAGCGCTGCGCAACACCACGATGGACATTAGTCATGCGCTTGACCGCGTGTCGGGCGTCAAGATAAGGGAAACAGGCGGCGTGGGCTCTAACTCACAAATTTTTCTGAACGGTTTTAGCGGGCGGCACGTGAAGGTGTTCATTGACGGATTGCCTGCCGAGGGCTATGGCTCTTCGTTCCGGATGGGGAACATCCCGGTGGCGATGGCCGACCGCATTGAAGTATATAAAGGCGTAGTGCCTATCGAACTTGGCGCTGACGCGCTGGGCGGCGCTGTCAACATTGTGACCCGGAATACCGCCAATACTTACGCGGATGTGTCCTATTCGTTCGGCTCTTTCAACACGCACAAAACGAATTTGAGCCTTGGGCATACCACCGCATCGGGCTTTGTTTTTCAACTCAACGCTTTTCAAAATTATTCCGACAATAGTTATAAGGTCAAAACAAAATTACTGGATTTATCGACCAACATGTATTCGACGGAAGACTACTGGTTCAAGCGGTTTCACGATACCTATCATAACGAAACGCTGATTGCGAAAGTGGGCGTGGTGAATAAGCCGTGGGCGAGCCGGCTGATTGTCGGCGTTACCCTGAGCCGCGAAAACGCCGAGATTCAACATGCGAATTTGCTGAAAATCGCCTACGGCGGAAAGGAATGCAGCGCCGTCAGCATCATCCCTTCCCTGAAATACAATAAGTATAATTTATTTGTGGAAGACCTTCATTTTTCGCTGACGGCTAACTACAACAAATCGCGCAACAACAACACCGACTCGCTGGCGCGTCAATACAACTGGCGGGGCGAATACCGCGAAAAGAGCGCCAAGGGCGAAGGGCAGTATTCCCTGAGCGAATTTGACAACAACAATTATTTTGCCACCGCCAACATCCGCTATCAGCTAAGCGGGCGGCATTATTTCACCCTCAACAACGTGTATCATTACTTCACGCGCAAAGCCTCCGATGCGGCGGCGAACGCCGAAAACAGCACGGCGGCAAGCTTTATGCGCCGCGCCAACACCAAGAATGTAACAGGTTTCTCCTACAAGTTTGAGCCCACGCGTCGGTGGCACGCGTCGGTATTTGCGAAATATTATGCAGTCCGCGTAACCGGCCCCATTGACACGTCGAAAACATCCACTGCGGCATATCAGGAACAGGAACGTTCATTCGGCACGCCGGGCTATGGCGTCGCCACCACTTATTACCTGACCGGCGCGGTGCAGTTGAAACTCTCGTTCGAAAAATCGTGCCGCCTGCCTTCCGAAAAGGAGCTGTTTGGCGACGAAGTGCTGGAAAAGGGCGACGCATCGCTGAAGCCGGAAAGCAGCCGTAATGTGAATTTCAATGTTTCGTA
>JAITQQ010000022.1 GCA_031288855.1 Prevotellaceae bacterium | reverse complement strand
CTTGATGCAGCGCCGCAATATGTGTGCGAATTGAAGTTCGACGGCACGGCCATTAGCCTTATATATGCTAACGGAGTGTTGGCGCAGGCCATTACGCGCGGCGATGGCGAACGCGGCGACGAAGTATCGGCCAACGTGCGTACCATTCGTACTGTTCCCTTGCGGTTGCGGGGTAATCCGCCGGAAGAACTGGAAATTCGCGGTGAGATTTTTATGCCTTTTGCGGCATTCGACGCTTTGAACAAACAGCGTTTTGAAGAAGAAGAGCCGCTCTTTGCGAATCCGCGCAATGCGGCGGCCGGCACGCTTAAGCTGCTCGATGCATCCATAGTGGCCAACCGCAATTTGGATTGTTTTTTGTATTACATGCCGGCGGGCGACGAGTTGTTCCGTACACATTACGAAAGCCTGCAAGCCGCCAAAGAATGGGGTTTTCAGGTTTCCAAACACGTCCGGCTGTGCAATTCCATGCAAGAGGTGCTTGCGTTTATTCATCATTGGGACACGGCGCGGAAAGCGTTGCCCTACGCCACCGACGGCGTAGTGGTCAAAGTAAATGATTATGCACAACAACGGCGGCTCGGCATGACGGCCAAATCGCCGCGATGGGCTACGGCGTTCAAGTTTAAAGCCGAACAAGCCGTGACGCGCCTCCTTTCCGTCGATTTTCAGGTGGGGCGCACGGGCGCTATCACGCCTGTGGCGAATCTCGAGCCTGTGCTCCTTGCGGGAACTACCGTAAAACGCGCCTCGCTGCACAATGCCGACCAAATCGCCTTGCTCGATATTCGCCTCGACGATGCGGTTATTATTGAAAAAGGCGGTGAAATTATTCCCAAAGTAGTGAATGTGGACCATGCACAACGCACTGCCGACAGCCGCCCTTTCGAGTTTATTACCCAATGCCCGGCTTGCGGCGCTACGCTTAAGCGCGACGAGGGCGAAGCCAAGCATTACTGTCCGAACGATACCGGTTGCCCGCCGCAGATTATTGGCCGCATTGAACATTTTATCACCCGCAAGGCCATGAATATTGAGGGGCTTGGCAGTGAAACGGTGGAATTGTTGTACCATAAAGGATTGATACGCCATATAGCCGACCTTTACCATTTGCGCAAAGAACAACTTCTTCCGTTGGAACGCATGGGTGAAAAGTCGGTGGATAATTTGCTCAAAGGTATTGAACAATCCAAGCAAACGCCGTTCTCCCGCGTGCTTTTTGCACTGGGTATTCGCTATGTGGGTGAAACCACCGCCAAGAAAATAGCTGATGCCGTAGGCTCTTTAGACCGTTTGATTAACTTGTCGGAAGACGACTTGCTGCTCATCGACGAAGTGGGCGACCGCATTGCCGAAAGCATTCGCGATTATTTTGCAAAACCGGAGATCATGGCGATTATTGAAAGCCTGCGCGCTTCGGGCTTGCAGTTTGAAGCGGAAGCCAAAGTGCAACTTTCGGATGCACTTGCGGGTAAAAGTTTTGTAATTACCGGCACGCTCAGCCGCCCCCGCGACGAATTTAAGGTGCTGATTGAACAGCACGGCGGCGTGGTGAGTAGCGCTGTGTCGGCCAAAACCAATTACCTTCTTGCCGGCGATAAAGGCGGGTCAAAACTTCAAAAGGCCGAAAAACTTGGCGTTCAAGTTATTAACGAAGAAAGATTTAATACATTACTGAGTTTATAAGTAATAAAAATGCATAAAATGCAAAAACATTACTTATAAGTAATAAAAATATCAAAAAAATATAAAATATTACTTATAATTAAAATTCTTACTATATTTGCAAAAATATTACTTATAAGGAATAAATATGAAAGAATATTTTCCTCGGGAACAATACTTGAATAAGATTTCCCCTTTTATTGATAAACCTATTATTAAGGTAATTATAGGCCAAAGACGGGTGGGTAAAAGCATGTTTTTGTTTCAGCTGATGGATTATATCAAACGAAAACAGAAGCAAGCCAATATTATCTATATTAATACGGAAGAGGAGGAGTTTCAATATATTGCAGATTATAAAGGATTGCAGAAAGAGATTAATGGCAAATTGAAAAAAGGTAAGAAAAATTATGTCTTTATTGATGAAATACAGGATATACAACAATTCGAACGTGCCTTGCGGAACTATCAGGCCAAGCAAACTTGTGATATTTATTGCACCGGCAGCAACTCGAAAATGATGGCTGGCGAATTGGCTACTTTTTTAAGTGGGCGATATATCGAAATACAGATACATCCTTTATCGTTTACTGAATTTTGTATGTTTCATAAATTGCCGGTAGCACGGGATTCCTTATTGAAATATTTTCGTTTCGGCGGCATGCCGTTTTTGCGACACCTTTCCCTGGATGATGAACCAGTGTATGAATATCTGCAGAGCATTTATAATACTATTTTGCTGCACGACGTGGCTGCGCGTTATTCGGTGCGGAATTTGCATCTTTTAAATGTGCTGTTGCGCTTCTTGTCTGATAATGTCGGCGGTATTTTTTCTGCCACAAGCATTAGTGAACATTTCAAGAAGTCCGCACTCCAATATCCTCCGAAAAGTATTTTGGAATACCTCGACTATATGCAAAATGCCATGATTGTAAATGAGGTGAGCCGTTATAATTTGCTGGGAAAAAGAATCCTTACTTCCGGAACAAAAATATATTATGAAGACATAGGTATTCGCAATGCGGTGATGGGTGGATTTAAACCGACAGATATTCATAAAATACTGGAAAATGTGGTGTATTCACACTTGATAAGACAAGGTTACCAGGTGTATGTGGGGCAACATCGCCAGAAAGAGATAGATTTTATAGCCGAGAAAAATAGCAAGAAAATGTATATTCAGGTGTCTTATAAAATTACCGAACAAGTCACTATTGATAGGGAGTTTGGAAATTTGTTGGCTATTAGAGACAACTTTCCGAAGTTGGTGGTTTCTATGGATGATTTGGCTGGGCATACTTATGAAGGTATTGAACATATTCATGTTTTTGATTTTTTACAACAAACTTTGTAAAGACAGCCGCTATCCTGCGCTTGTCTGCCCGGAAAAATTGTGGTATATTTGCGTAAAAATATCGATATGCAAATAAAAATTACAGACGGTATGTATTGGCTCGGCGTGAATGACCGGCGTAAGCATTTATTCGAAAATATGTGGCCGTTGCCGCAAGGCGTGTCTTATAACTCTTACCTCATCGTGGATGAACACACCGCATTGGTGGATACGGTTGATTTTTCGGCTGCCTCCAGTTATGTGGAACGCCTCATTGCGCATTTGCAAGGCCGCAAACTCGATTACCTTGTTATAAACCACATGGAGCCAGACCATGCCGGGATGATTGATATTTTGTTGCGCATTTATCCCGAACTGAAAATTATAGGGAATAAAAAAACGTTTAAACTGTTGCAAAACTTTTTTGGCATTACCTCTAACCTGCATGAAGTAGCCGACGGCGATATTATAGATTTAGGCCATCATAAATTAAAATTCATATTTACCCCTTGGGTGCATTGGCCCGAAACCATGATGACTTACGAAATGACGCATCAAGTCCTCTTTTCGGGCGATGCGTTTGGCAGTTTCGGCACACTCGACGGCGGAATTTTTGACGACGAAATTAATTTTCAGTATTACGAAAGCGAAATGCGCCGCTATTACTCCAATGTGGTGGGGCAATATTCCAATATGGTGCAAAAAGCATTGGCTAAACTGCACGGCACGCCTGTGCGTGTGATTTGCGCTACACACGGCCCCGTGTGGCGGAGCGAGCCTTCAAAAGTTGTTAGCTTATATGAACGATGGAGCAAACACGAAGCCAATCCCGGCGTGGTGATTATTTTCGCTTCGATGTATGGGCATACCGAACAAGTGGCCGATTATCTTGCGCGGCGCATTGCCGAGCAAGGCGTTCGCGACATACGGATATTCGATGTATCGAAAACGCACCTCTCTTTTCTTATCAGTGAAATATGGAATTATTCGGGGCTGTTGTTGGGCAGTTGCGCCTACAACGGCAACGCGCATCCCATGATGGAACATTTGTGCGAAGAACTGTCGCACGTTGGGCCAAAGAATAAACATGTGGGCGTTTTCGGCTCTTGCAGTTGGAGTGGCGGGGGTGTGAAAAACCTCAAAGCCTTTGTGGAAGCCTCTGAATTTATCCATACGGTTGACCCTGTTGAAGTGTCCGGCGCGCTCGCGGTGGACAATTACGCCGCATGCGATACGCTGGCTTTGGCTATGGCATCTGCCATTCTGTCATGAAAAATCATTGGCAGGATTTTTGTTCTTAATCTAAGGATGAAAAAAAAGAATGAGGTATGAGCGTGTCTGAAGATTTGAAAAAAGAACAAGAAAATCAGGAAATTAATGCTGAAAAAGAAATCCCCGCAGGGGATGTTGCCACTGGCGAAAGTACCGGTGAAAACACCGGAAGTGTGACACCCGAACAGTCGCCGGAGGAAAAAATGGCAGACATCGAGAACAAGTACCTTCGCCTTGTGGCCGAATTTGACAATTACCGGAAGCGTACAGCGCGGGAGCGTTTGGAATTTCTGATGGTGGCCGGCGAAGATATGATGAAAGGGCTTTTGCCGGTGCTCGATGATTTTGAACGCGCCGTGAAAGCGATAAATGAAACCGGTGATATTACGGCCGTGCGCGAAGGCGTGGAATTAATTTATGCCAAGCTGTCGAAATATTTGGAGTCGAAAGGGCTGAAGCAGATAGACGCGATGGGGAAAGACCTGAATACCGACGAACACGACGCTGTGACTAAGTTTCCGGCGCCGTCGGAAGACAAAAAAGGCAAGGTTATAGATGTGGTGCAGCATGGTTATTCCCTGAACGGAAAGATTATCCGCTACGCAAAAGTAGTGGTAGGAGAATAAAATATGTCCAAAAGAGATTACTACGAAGTCTTGGAAGTGGGGCGCAGCGCTACCGCCGAAGAAATCAAGAAAGCATACCGGAAGAAAGCGCTCCAGTACCACCCCGATAAAAATCCGGGCGACAAGGCGGCCGAAGAGCGCTTCAAGGAAGCTGCCGAAGCGTATGACGTGCTGAGCAACCCCGACAAACGTTCGCGCTACGACCAATTTGGCCATGCCGGAGTGAGCGGCGCTGCCGGCGGCGGTCATGCCGGTGGATTTACGATGGATGATATTTTCTCGCAATTCGGCGATATTTTCGAAAATATGGGCTACGGCGGTTTCTCAGGCGCTTTTAGCAGCAGGGGCGGGGGGCGTACGCGCCGCGCCGTGTCGCGCGGCTCTGATATCCGCATCAGGGTTAAACTTAACCTTACGGAAATAGCGCATGGGGTGGAAAAAAAGATTAAAGTCAACAAACAGGTGGCGTGCGCGGCTTGTAAAGGTACAGGCGCTAAAGACGGCACGGCATTTACCACTTGCGCAACCTGCAAGGGCTCCGGCGTGGTGATGCGGGTGGTGAGCACCATGCTCGGCCGTATGCAAACAACTTCCACTTGCCCGGCTTGCGGGGGAGAAGGCAAGGCCATACAAACGCCTTGTGCGGTGTGTCATGGCGCGGGTGTTCAGGCAAGGCAGGAAGAAATAACGTTTAAAATACCTGCCGGCGTAAGTGCAGGCATGCAGCTCTCCATTGCGGGAAAAGGAAATGCGGCGCGCAATGGCGGCATTAACGGCGATCTGTTGGTGGTCATCGAAGAAGAAGAACATCCCGAACTCCAACGCGACGGACACGACCTTATATATTCGCTATTCATCAGCGTGAGCGATGCGGCGTTGGGCACGACGGCCGAAATCCCTACGGTGGATGGAAAAGTCAAAATAAAAATTGAACCCGGCACACAACCCGGACGCGTACTTCGCTTGCGGAATAAGGGCTTGCCCGAACTTAACGGTTACGGCACCGGCGACTTGCTCGTACACATTAACGTGTGGGTCCCTAAAAAACTCGATAGGGAGGAGCAAAAAATATTGGAGAAATTAGCTACCGCCAAGAACTTCCAACCGGCTCCCGACAGTAGCGATAAAAATTTCTTTGAACGAATGCGCCGTATGTTCGGACAGTGATTATTGTCCGCGCATCTTTTCTTTCGTTTTCTTGAGTTGTGTTTTTAATACGTCCACGCAGGCCACTACAGCCGTTTCAAACTTCTTGGCGTGACGTTCCACTACCACATCATTTCCCGGTATTTCAAGACGGATTATTACTTTCTTGTTTTCATGGTCGGAGGTTAGGCTTAATGATACTTCGGCCGCGATGATTCCATCAAAAAAGCGGTCTAATTTTGCTACTTTCTTGTTGATGTAATCGTTCAGTTTTACATCAGCATCAAATTTTACCGATTGAATACGAATTTCCATACCACTCAATTTTTAATGTTATTACTTTATTTTCTCGGATGCGCTTTCTGATATACTTTTTTTAATTTTTCGAATGAATTGTGCGTATACACCTGTGTGGCCGCCAAGCTCCTGTGCCCAAGCACTTCTTTAATGCTGTTGAGGTCGGCGCCGTTGTTCAGCAAATGGGTGGCGAACGAATGGCGTAACATGTGCGGGCTTTTCTTTCCGCTAAAACCCTCTTTGGATAATACGCTTTGTACGATATTGTTCACGGCCGAAGGGTATAATTTTTTTCCTTTGTCGGTTACAAATAAATATTCCGAGCCGGGAAATGTTTCCTGTAACAAAGATACATAATTTTTTAGTTTTTCCATAATCGACGGCAAAAGCGGGATTTCACGCTCCTTGTCGCCTTTTCCCCGCACGCGGATAATGTTTTCCTTAAAAAATGTGTGGTGGGTTTTCAGCCCGATAAGTTCTGCCCGCCGCATTCCCGAAGCGTAAAGCAACTCCACAATCATCATATTGCGTTGTGTGGCATAGTCGTTGTTTGGGATGGAGTTGTTGAGCATATTATTTAAGGAGTTGGCTTCGAAAAATGCGGGTAACCGTTTGTTCATTTTGGGCCGCACAACTTTCTGCAAGGGGTTGTTGCCCACAACGCCTTCGCGGAGGAGGAATTTGAAATAGCAATTTAGTGCGGTGAGCTTCAGATTGGCGGTGCGGGCGCTCAGCTTGTCTTTCAGCATGGTTGCCACCCACGAGCGCACGTCGGTTGCCGTGATGGTTGTTGCACTATCGGTTTCATGCAGCCCGGCGTGAGCGAGAAATTTTCGCACGCAGTCCAGATACGACGTTACCGTGTGCGGCGAGTAGTGCTTTTCGGATTTGAGGTAATTAGTAAACGCTTTGAGCATATAAAAAGTGCCAACAAAAGGCAAATATAATCTTTTCTTGGCACATTATCAATAGGCAACTGCGATTTGTTGCATCGCCGTTGTATTAGTTGTTTTCTTCTTCCAGTTGCAGGTGTTGGCGATAGATAGCCTTTTTAATTTCGTCGCGGCGTAGTACTGATTTCTTCACAAACGCCTTACGGGTCCGCAGCTCGCGTACGATGCCGGTTTTTTCAAATTTTCGCTTGAATTTTTTCAACGCGCGTTCAATATTCTCGCCTTCTTTAACGGGTACTATAATCATAATGCAACCACCTCCTTTTATTTAGGGGGGCAAAGGTATGAAATTATTTTTTAATTACCAAATATGTGGGTGACGTTTTGCGGGAAGGGG
>JAITQQ010000165.1 GCA_031288855.1 Prevotellaceae bacterium | reverse complement strand
ATAGCATGCGTGCATTCGTATTTAGCGCCCAGTGTGTATTGCCCATCTTTATCATTATCGGGATAGGGTGGCTGCTCAAGCGAAAAGGCGTAATGAGCGCGGCTATCGTTGACGGATTGAACACCATCACGTTCAATGTAGCCCTGCCCCTTATGCTGTTCCGCGACATTGCCCAAGCCAATTTCTACGAAATGTTTGCGCCGGGCTTCATTGCCTATGCCCTGATCAGCACGCTGCTGTTCTTTATCCTGTCGTGGCTGTTCGCCGAATGGTTTATCAAAGACAAAACCGCTATCGGGGCGTTTGTGCAAGGCTGTTTCCGCGGAAATTACGCCATCATCGGGCTTTTCCTGATTAGCAGCGTGCTCGGACATAACGGAAAAGGCGCACTGATTGTGCTTTTTGCCATTCCGCTCTACAATATTTTGTCGATTGTGGTGCTCTCGGCACGCAGCCAGACGCCACAGCCGTTCAAATTAGGCAGAACGCTGGTCAGCATCATTAAAAATCCGCTGATATTAGGTATACTGTGCGGCCTGCCTTTTTCCATATTTCAAATTCCGGTTACGACCGCGCCCGAGTTGAAATTTGTGGCCACCACGCTCGATTACATGGCTATGTCGGCCAATCCCATGGCGCTGTTGGCTATTGGGGCGTCAATCAGCATCGGGAAAATACAGGCGGGACTTTCGAAGGCGCTCGTTGCGGCAAGCATTAAGTTGGTTATCGGGCCGGTGGTGTTCACGCTCCTTGCCTATTTCCTGCGCGCCCCACTGGGGTTGAGCGGCGACGACCTTTTTGTGCTGTGCATGATGTATGCCGTGCCTACCGCCGTAGCCAGCTATGTGATGGCCAGTAAAATGGACAATGACGCAGACCTGGCCGCCAACATCGTGTTGGTTACTTCCCTGCTGTCGTTGTTTTCGCTCACGTTAGGCATTTACATTTTCAAAACTGCAGAATTGATTTGAACGCGTTGCGGAAAGGGTTGCTACTCGTGCTTTTTGGCTTCTTCCCACAGCTTGTCCATTTCTTCCAGCGTCATTGATTTCAGCGAACGGCCTTGCTTGATGGTGCGCTGTTCAAGGTATTCAAAACGTTTTCTGAATTTCCGGTTGGTGCGTTCCAACGCCGTATCGGGGTTTAAGTCATACAGCCGGGCGGCGTTTATCACCGAAAAGAGAAAATCGCCCAATTCCTGTTCCGCCTTGTCTTTGTCGGCTTTTTCCATTTCCGCCTTCAGCTCGTCAAGTTCTTCCGCCACTTTATCCCACACTTGCTCCCGCTGCTCCCAGTCGAAGCCCACGGCGCGCACCTTATCCTGCATGCGGTAAGCCTTTATCATCGAAGGCATGGATTCGGGCACGCCCGAAAGCACCGTTTTATTGCCGTCTTTTTCTTTTGTTTTCAGCTGCTCCCAATTTTTTATCACCTCGCCGGCGTGCTTTACGGCGGTGTCGCCAAACACATGCGGATGCCGGTATATCAGCTTGTCGCACAACTTATTCACCACGTCTTCAATTGTAAACGCCTGGTTTTCCTCGCCTATCTTTGCATAGAAAATAATATGCAATAGTATATCTCCTAATTCTTTGCATACATTATTTAAATCATTGCACAAGATAGCATCGCTTAACTCGTAAGTTTCTTCGATAGTTAACGGGCGAAGACTGGCTAAGGTTTGTTCCCTGTCCCACGGACATTGGGCGCGTAATTGGTCCATGATGTCGAGAAGGCGGGCAAAAGATTCGGTATTTCTTTTCATAATATTTGTTAATTTTTTCTGCTGCAAAGGTACGAAATGTCAAAATAAGTTAAAAATTTGCATATCGAAAAAAAATCATGTAACTATGCATTTTGAAATTTAGTTTATTTATACGCTATGAAACGCACATTACTCATATTCTTTCTGATATTGCCCTGCGTGGGCTTTTCGCAAATGCTTATGACCTATGAATCACACGGCTTGCAACCCGGCACGGTGAACAGCATGCAACAAACGAGCTACGTAGCTCCCGGCCCCGCCGGTGAAAATGTGGCGTGGGACTTCAGCACGGCAGTTCCCCTCCCGGATGTCGAAAATGCCCACGAAACAATAGCCGCCGGCGTTGACTACCTTATAGTAACCGGCGCTACAGGCGTCAAATTTTCATACCAGTGCAACAGTCAGGGCAACGTGTATAAAGGCTTTCAGGACAGCATCCGCACGGTGTCATACGACAAGCCGATAACCAAAATAGCCTATCCGTTCACCTACAAATCGTGGATTTCGGGAAGTTTCGACGGGCATTCTCTCCTCCACCAAGCCAATCAGGAAACAAAAATGCAGGGCACCTACTCTTCGGAAGCCGATGCGTTCGGCACACTGGTTTTACCCACCCGGCAAATGCTGAACAATGTGCTGCGGGTAAAAACCGTCGAAAAGTACGTGGAAGAAAGTTGCTCGAATGTGGAAATCGAAATCGAAAAATACCTCTGGTACGTGCCGGAATATCGCTATCCGGTGTTCGTGACTTGGGACATCAGCTACACGTATCAAGACGGACAGAACACCCATTCGCAAACGTCTTTCTATACGCTGGCCGACATTCACCAGTCTAACGACAAGCCGGTGTATCCAACCTATACGGCTGAAGAACAAGCAGAGAACAAGGAGCCGGAAATCACCCACCATGTGTATCCCAATCCTTACAATTCGTACTTCCACCTCACTTACACCCTCGAGCAGCCCACGGTGGTGAACATCGCCCTTTATTCTTTGTCGGGAAACCTGGTGCGTGACATTGTGAACAACCGCACGCAAAACGGCATTCACCACATCACCTACAATGCTTCGGGCAGCGAAGTGACCGGGATTTATTACCTGCGCCTGCAATTCGACGATAAACTCTATGTAAGGGCGTTGGTGAAGGAATAGCCCAATGGATGGGGTTATTTATCTGATTGTTGTCCTCTCCGGTATTTGCTGTGGGTTTATTAATACGATAGCCGGCGGCGGCTCAATGATTACCATACCGGTACTTATTGCTGCGGGCATTCCGGCCAACGAAGCCAATGCTACCAACCGGCTGGGGTTTCTCTTTCAGAGCGTAGTGGCCTCATGGCAACTGAAGCGCAAGCAGACTTTTGAGTGGAAACAAGGGCTGTGGCCAAGCATTCCGCTGATGCTCGGCACACTGGTGGGGTCGTTTGTCGCTGTATACGTTGACGCCACCGTCATCACCCGGTGGTTAGGACTGATGATGATTGTGATTATCCCGTTCCTCTTTTTCAAGCCCGAAAAGTGGCTAAAGCCCCGCCAACACGACATAAACCCACGCCCTACGTGGTGGTTGAATGTGATTTACCTGGTTATCGGGGTTTACGCCGGTTTTTTGCAGGCGGGCGTAGGCTACTTCTTATTGACGGCATTTATCCTTGGCGCAGGTTACGACCTGCTCACGGCCAACTCGCTAAAAGTCTTTGTGGTCACTTTTACCACCATCGCCGGACTGTTGGTTTTCATCCTGCACAGCCATCATCTCACCATCCACTATGGCGTGGGCCTGGCGCAGGCTGCCGGACAAGCGCTTGGCGCTTATTTGGGCGCGCACTTTGCTGTGCGTTGGAATCCGAAGGTTATCCGGTGGTTTATCGTGGCCACTATTTCCACCCTGTCCGTAAAATTATTGTTTTTTTCATAGCCTATTCAAATAAAATACATATCTTTGCAGGAAATTAACTTTTTTAATCTTAAAAATTATGAAAAAAACAATGAAGAGTTTTATGGCTAT
>JAITQQ010000131.1 GCA_031288855.1 Prevotellaceae bacterium | reverse complement strand
CAATTCCTTGATATTCTTGGAGTTGGAAAGAGTTTCCTGCAACAAACCTTTGATCGTTTCGCTTCGGTCATCCCCCGCGAAAACATCTTCATTGTAACAGGAACTACCTATGTTTCAATTATTAACGAGCAAATACCCGGCTTAACACCCTACCAAATCATTGCCGAGCCCGACCGCCGCAATACCGCCCCCTGTATTGCGTATGCCACCTACAAAATTCTGGAAAAGACGCCGGAAGCCACCATTATCGTAACGCCGTCCGACGCCCTTATTTTAAATGAGGTGGAATTTTTACGGGTTATCCAACAGGCCATGGATTTTGCCTCTTCGGGCAATTCGCTGGTTACCATCGGCATAAAGCCTACGCGCCCCGAAACGGGCTACGGCTATATTCAAATGAACATGCCGGCCACAGTTGCCGAGGGGAAGCCCTTTAAAGTGAAAACATTCACGGAGAAACCCCCGCTGGAGTTGGCGAAAGTGTTTGTGGAAAGCGGCGAATTTTTCTGGAACTCAGGTATTTTTGCATGGTCGCTGTCGGCCATACGGCAGGCGTTGCAAACGCTGCTTCCTGAAGTTGACGGTTTATTTCAAAAAGGGGCAGGGATATACAATACGCCGGAGGAAGCGCCTTTCATCCGGAAAGTGTATGCCGAATGCCGCAATGTGTCTATTGATTACGGCATTATGGAAAAAGCCGAGAACGTGTATGCCTTTCCCGGCGATTTCGGGTGGTCGGATTTGGGCACGTGGGAATCGCTGTACCTGCAGCGCGAAAAAGACGCCCAGGGGAATCTCATAGACGCCCCGCAGGTCTCGCTGCACAAGGTGTCGAACAGTACCATTACCGTGTCGGACAAGCACAAGCTGGCTGTCATTGAAGGGTTAAACCATTATTTGGTGGTGGACACAGACGACGTATTGCTGATTTGCCCGCGCAACAACGAGGAGGGGCTGAAGCAAATCATGAAAAAAGTGGATCCGAAATATCTGTAAATCCTAATATTCCCAGAGGTCGCTCTCAAAGTTAAAAATTTCCTGGCTCAGCCGTTCCGATTCCAGCATGGCTTCCATGCCGTTACGGGTATAGCTGTGGATTTGCCGGTTATTCTGGTTGTTTGAGATGGCCTTAATGTAAGAAGAAAAGCGCCGTTTCTGGAACAGGTCGTCGAATGAAAGTTGGGTGACTTCGCTTTCTCCCACAAAGCAAGGCGTGTTGGCCAATACTTTCCGGGCTTCGGGATAATACACCCAGAAGAGTTGTTTCTTCAACATTTCTGACGCTACTTCCTCTTCCTCGTCGGTGGTTTGAAGGTCTTTGGCATATACCCTCACCGGGCAAATGCCGATGATGCGTACAAACATTTGCGAGAGGTGTTTGTCGAAAAACCAATCTTCTTTTATGTAGAGTTCTTTCACTTCAGCCCAGTTAAATTCTCCCCGGATGACCCTGGTGGTATCGCCCGAGCCGTCTAATTTCTGGACTGTGACGATTTTGTCGGTGGCTTCAAAGCGGCTGCGCAGCCCCTCAGGCGAGAGTTCCGTAATGAATTCATCGCTCTCGGTGTCGTAGGCTTTGATGGCGCCGGATTGTATGGCAGACACGAGCGCCTGCACTAAACTTTTACGCGACTGCACCACTTCGGTGGGATAGTAGAGCGGATAGTTCATGCGTTCGCGCAAGTCAATGACACGCCACACCCGCCGCGACCAAAAAATATCGGATTCCCGCAACGGGGGATACGGTATAGGCTCTTTATCTTTTAATATTTCAAGTTTGGTGATGCCGTCTTGTACGAGGCTTTTTTTATCCACTTCCAATTTTTGCGCATACACGGCAAACGACAGGGTCACAAATGTAAATAAGGCAATTGTTTTTTTCATAATGCTACTTAATTTTTATAGAGAAGTCGTTCAAATCAATAGTCCTACCATCGGGCCCGACTGCTTTAATATCAGTAAATGTAACGCGTTGCCCTGAACGCACGCGGTTAAATATTTGTTTTTGCCTGTCTGTAAAGGCCGCACTCTTCGATTCTTCTTCCAACACGTAGCCGCTGGTAGCGTCCGGTACGAATACGGAGAAGGAAACCACACGGAAACGAAGGTCGAAGTCGAAATCACGCGGCATGGCCGCAAGAATGCCTTGCGAGGCAAGCAATTCGCTTTTGGTGGCGGTCTTCCCTTGGATAACGTCAAGCTGCGGCGTGGGGGGAGGCAAGTCTTTTACACGAAGCTGGCGGGTCCCCATATTTTTTTCATCCACAAATACGGAAATCTCGCATATACGCCCACTGCCCGGAATAACCATAAATTCGTTCCCTTTACGTTCAATCGTTCCGTTGGTTATTCTCACGTCGAGTTTATCTTGCGGAATACCGGCCGAAGAAACATTAACCGGATTTTCAATGCCGCGGTACACCACGTTCATTTTCGCAGGTGACACCACGGTGTTGGGCTCTACCACCATGTAGGACACGTTGACGGGCCGCGTGGTTTTCCCGTCAGTGCCTATAAATTCAATATTGCCGTGCAGGCTCACCGGGCCGATGTGTTCGGGCACGGTTTTGAATACAATTTTCCCTTTATCATTGGCGTGGTATGAGCGGCCGCCCATCGTCAAAACAGGGCTTTGCGTGGGGTCGTAAGCCGCTAAAAACATTTCCGCCGAAAATTCGGTGCCTTGAATCACGTAGTTGGAGCTCGGTATCACAGCGACGTCAATGTCCGAAAATTTGAAGTCGGTGGCAGAGATTTGCCGCATGAGGTACGACACCACTTCGCTTTCGCTGTTGTAGACGTCCATTTGCATTTTCGACAATATCGCCACGGCCGAAATCAGCGGCACAGCGTCAAACGTCGCCACTTCCCACGAGGTAACATCGCCGTCGGTTTTTTGCTGGGTTTCGGGAAGGCGCAACATTTCAACCAATGAATGGTACAGCACGGGGCTTTTTGTTTCATCGATCAACGTCAGCAAATAGTCGCTATATTCATTCATGGCATTACGCAGCGCAAAGGCTTTGCCCTTGAACGTTCCCGAGCCCACCAACACGCGGCTGCTGGCGTCGGTATCGGATAATGACCCGATGAGCGCCGCATTAACTTCTCCGTCTATTATGCTTTCCGAATCCCTGCCGTCACCCGAGATGACCAGGTCAAGTTTAAGTTGATTGATCATGCTGTACATTTCTGTCGCACGCCGGTGTACGTCTTCGCCTTTCAGCAGCCATGGCTCTACTTTTTCCCTGTTCTCGGCGGCAGCCCTGCGGAAGTCCGACAGGTTGTTGCTGTTCTTCTCCATCACAATGCGGGTATTGTGTTCTATACTTTTATCAATAACGACAAAAGCATCCAATACCTCAGCCGACACATTCAGCGCCAACATAGCCGTGAGCACCAAATACATCATATTGATCATTTTCTGCCGGGGAGTGAGTGTTCCACCTGCCATAGTCCTACCGTTTTAGTGCAGCATTAACTGCTGAGAGCATTGAACCATAAATATTATTAAGCTCGCCAATGTTATTGGTGAGCGACCCCATCTGCGCGGTAAATTGTTGCGATTGCTGCGCCGATTGATTCATGGCGCTCACCAATTGCCGGCTGCTTGCGGTGTATTGCTGGTGTTCCTGTATGTACAGTTCATACGAGGCGTTCACCGACGCAAGGTGTTTATTCAGTGTTTCAAAATTGGCGTGTGTTTGTTGCCCGCCGGTGTTCACGGTTTGCGACGCGTAGCGGTAAGCCACATTCAGGTCTTGCATCGACTGGTTGAGCACCGCCATGTTGCCGGCCGCCTGCTCAATGCCGCCCACAAAGGTGTTGGATGCATTGGCTATGGTTGTCAAAGCGTCTAAGCTATTCACGGCTTTGGCAAACCGCCCCACGCTGTCTTTCAGGCCGTCGGCCATGGCGGGGTCGATGTTCAGGTCGCCGGAAATCCGCGCCCTGTGCGCACCGCCGGCGGCGCCCTCCGCTTCCTCAGGAAGCAATTCGGGATATACATTTTCCCAGTCATACTCTTTTGGAACGGGGTCGAATGCAGAAAAAATAAAAATAATAAACTCCGTAAGCATCCCCACGCTGAGCATGTAGGTGGCGCCCGGCCAGTGTTCCAGTTTAAACAGCGCGCCGATGATTACCAATGCCGCGCCAAAGCCGTAGAGTCTAGCAATGATTTTTTTCCAACTTCTGGAGTGAAGGAATGAAGCCATATTGTTTATAATATTAAAAGCAAATTTAAAAAATTAACGTGTTCCCATGTAATGGCGTACGCACCGGAATCCGATAAATGAACGGGAAGAGTCCTGGTATTCGAACGTACGCGATCCGCATTGTAAAAAGTATGCAATATCTTTCCATGCCCCGCCGCGGATGACTTTACGTTTTTTCACAGGCGGGTCGGATACTTTGGCGTTGTAGGTATAACTCGGCATGACGTCGTGGTAGAAGCTGTATGAGTTTTCGTCATACGCGTTGGCTGTCCACTCGGCCACATTGCCGGCCATGTCATACAGGCCATAATCGTTCGGGTCATACGAGCCCACGGGCACTGTACGCACGCCGCCGTCGAGGTCGTATTTTCCGCGCTGCGGTTTAAAGTTAGCCAGATAGCAGCCTTCCCTGTTGGTGGCGTACTGCCCGCCCCATGGGTAGAGCTGCCCTTGCAGGCCGCCCCGCGCCGCATATTCCCATTCCACTTCACTGGGCAAGCGGTAATTATGCCCTTTATTATATTTGCTGCGCGAAGTTTCCATCATTTCGGTACGCCAGTGGCAAAAGGCATTCGCCTGTTTCCATGTCACGCCCACCACCGGATAGTCGTTGTAAGCCGGATGCCAGAAATAGCGGGTGGTAAACGGATCGTTATACGAATAAATAAAATCGCGTATCCAACATAAGGTATCGGGATATACTAAGGTACGGTCGCGCACGATAAACGAACCGCGGTTTTTCACTTCTTCCTCTTCCCCATTGGCATTGATTATGGTGCCCACGTAACGCTGCTGGTCATAGTCATAGCGGGCTTTTGCGGCTTGATACACATCAATCCACGCATATTCATAGACCAGCCGGCGCACATCTATTTCACGGCGGCCGAATATCGATTCCTCCTCCGAGTAGTTCATGGAGTTCAGGATTTCCCGATGTTCTTCATTCCTGTAGTCAATGCGCGTCTTCCAATTCAGCGCCGGTTGCACGGCTTCCATCGACTCGTCTTCTATGGAAAACTCTTCCGGAAGTTGTTCAGCCAATAAACGGCGGGCGGTAGAGTCCTTTACGTAATTTACAAACTGGCGGTATTCAAAATTGGTAATCTCCGTTTGGTCCATCCAGAAGGCGTCAATCGTAATGGTTTTCACATTGGCGTTCAACGATTGGGTAATGTCCTGGTCGTTCACGCCCAAAAGGAAAGGGCCCGACGGGACATACACCATGCCGGAAGGAGGCGTTTCCGCATAACTCAACGCACGGCCTTTCGTTCCGCGGTTTAAATCTCCCGTGTAACTATTGTCGTACGTTCCACAGCCGTACAGCCATGCGTTTGCCGCCAAAATCAAGAAAACAAACTTCTTCATATTATATTTTCTATTATAAATATCTAATACTTTTATATCGTTGTGTGCCCCTGGGCACTGTTAAGGAGAACGAATAACTGATTGTAAGTTCGTGACACCCGCCGCTGAACCGGTTTAGCGCTGTGATGAGAAAATCATATGCATACACCACTTTCACGCCATTAATAATATCCATGCCCAGCATGCCGGTTACCGCTTGTCCCCAACGGTAGCCCAATCCCAGCAAATACTTTGTCCCATACCGCGCCACTGCGTCAATCCGCCAACTGGTTTGTGCAAAATCCGTCGACAACCTGAACATTGGCATTATCGACCACTGGCTACCGGTGAAAGGATGTTGATAGCCGGCATGCAGATAAACCGTTTGCCTGTATTGGGTGATTCGCTCTGTTCCCAATGTGGGTGCGGTGAAATGCTTGCATGCTATTCCGCCGAACCAGGTATCGCTTTGATACGCTACGCCCAAGTTCATGTCAAAACTCAACGCCGCTTCTTCGCGGGTGGGCGTGGCGTTATCGGAATTGCCGCCCTCGGGCAAACGCCAACTGTTGGTGGCATACCAACTGCTGAGCATTCCCAGATCTACGCCTATACCCAAGACGCCCTTGTAGAGCGGCCTGCGGTAAGCATAGGCCAAATTAAATCCCGGCGCACGCAACGCTCCGACCACATCACTGTACAAAGTTATGCCTACTCCACTTGATATTCCAAACAACGTTACCGGACCGTGCAGGTTGATCACATTGACTACGGGCGCACCCTCAAAATTCGTCAATTCCAACCTGTTGGCCATCGTCGCGCAGAACAACCCTTCCGCCGTATTTCCCAATTCCCCCGGATTAGTATATGCCTTGTTAAGGAAACCCAGGCTAAACTGCGGGTCTTGTTGGGCCTTTGCATTGAAGCACAACAACATCGAAACGGCCCACAATGCTCTTTTCAATACCGCCATTTATGGTTTTTCTTCTGCTAATAACTTACAAAGTTAAAAAAATAATCAAACAACGTATAACTTTATTGCATTTTTAATAGTTCAATTTTTGGTAATGCCATAGCCAGCGTAGCGGAATTTCGCCCCGACAGGCTGTATCATAGTCGGTTGACGAGCACGAAATCCATTGCGCAGAAGCCTTTGCAACAGGCACTTTCATCCACCATCGCCGGGTGGTCAAGCTGTTTATAAAGTGCAAGGCTTGTCCCTGTTGCCCCATGTCCACCACAATTTCCTTAAATTCGGGCCGGCCGGCAATGCCTTCTTCTATTTTTTCATCAATCCGGTTTGCCACCGCTTCGGCCACATGCCAAAGGAGTTGCCCCACAAGTTGCGCCGTGCGCGAAGAGGCACACAGGCAGGATTTATAGCCGAAAAGAAAAAGCACTTTGGCGTGGTTTGATAGCCCTATATAATGACATAATTGGCAAGCCTCTTCGGCATACAGCCCATTGGGGCCGGGATGCAGCGTAGCAGGTGCATCAGACGCCCGCACAGCGCTGAGGTCAAACCACACATATTCGGCGTCGCGCAGAACAGGCTCTGCCGCCTCCGGGTTGTGGCGGAAGGCGCCGAGTCGCAACGTTTCAAAATAGCGGTTGTCCAGTGTTTCCAACATCGAAGCCGGCGTAAGATACGTTTGGAAAGCCAATGCCGAAAAGCCGGTTAACGCAGTATATGGCAAAGAAGGTTCAAAACAAGGAGGTTCAAATGGTATCGGCGTGCAAGGTATTGCCTGCGTTGAAGGTTGTAAAAGACGACGCAAATAAGGAGTTCCGGCAGACACAGAGGGCGTAATTACCGCCACCGACGAAGGGGGTTCAGGTATATTGTCCGGCGCGGCGCCCAACACTACGGTAAACACCCCGTTGCGGGCACACAACGCCAACACCTCCGCAAGGTTTGACGGGCGGCACGTGGTGTAAGCCACTGCTTGCGCCTGATGGGTGCATAAGCGTTTAAACGCCCGGTACACCGCACGGTTGCCCGTATTGACGATAGCCAATTGTGCGTCAGATAAAGCCTTCGTGAAATTGTGCTTCAAAATTTATTTACTTTTTTTTGTCGTTTTCTTCGCCGTTGTTTTCGCGGTTGCGGCGGTTTTCGCCTTGGCCTTTGCTTTGGGTTTCCCTTCGCCGGCTTGCTTGGCTTGCTGCGCCGCAATAATCTCTTTGCACTTGTCCACCGTCAGCGCAGCCGGGTCAGTTCCTTTCGGGATGCGATAGTTCGCGCCGG